>NZ_JBEYVJ010000168.1:0-15757 GCF_040643935.1 Kitasatospora sp. NPDC047058
AGATGTCGAAGGTGAACAGAAACCGGCCCGAGCGGCCATGTGCGCAACGTGGTCGTTCGATTACCCGGACTGATCCGTCGCCCGCGCCCCGGCCTGGTCCCAGACCACCGTCGAGCCCCACCCGCTCACCGGGTGGTCCAGCTGCGCCAGCGGCACGGTGGCGAAGTCCGCCCGGCCCTCCGACAGTTCCTTCATCCGGGTCGCCAGGGTGATCAGCTCGTCGGCGGTGAGGTCCTTGTCGGTCTTGACCGAGCCGAGCAGGCTGTCCGTCACCCGGGCCAGCCGCACCGGGTTCAGCAGGGTGCCGCTGCTGGTCACCTGGTGCAGCAGCTGGGCGGCGAACTTCTGTTGCCGGTGCATCCGGCCCAGGTCGGAGCTGCCGTCGACGTGCCGGGCGCGGACGTACTTGAGCGCCCCGGCACCGTCCAGGGTGCTGGTGCCGGCCGGCAGGTCGAGCCCGGAGTACTCGTCTTTGAGCGGCTTGGCGGTGCACACCCGCACCCCGCCGACGGCGTCCACGGCGGAGACGAACCCGGCGAAGTCCAGCTGGACGTAGTGGTCGATCCGCAGCCCGGTGTTCTGCTCCACGGTGGCGACGGTGAGCTGCGGCCCGCCCATCCCGTACGCGGCGTTGATCTTGCCCTTGGCGGCCGGGACGTCCTTGCGGGTGGCCGGGTCCCGGTGGGCGGGGATGTCCACGTACGAGTCGCGGGGGATGCTGACCACGCCGGCCCGGGCGCCGTTCCCGGCGAGCCGGACGATCATCATGGTGTCGGTGCAGTGGCAGGACTCGCCCCCGGCGTGCAGCACGTCCTTGAGCGTCCGCTCCGGAATGCCGTCCCGGTCGTCGGTGCCGACCACCAGGAAGGTGGTGGCGCCGTCATCGGCGGGCCGGGCCTGGTCGCCGCTGAAGGCGTCCACCCGGTCGATCGAGCCGAGGCCGTGCAGGACCGCCCAGCCGCCGCCGGAGGTGACGAGGACGCCGAGGGCGAGGCCGGCGGCGAGCCGGCGCGGCCACACCCGGCGCCGTCCGGGCCGGGAGGGGAGGGGGGAGACGGGCATCTCTCGGATGGTAGGGGCGCCCCGGACCGGGCCGGGTGAGGGCACGCCGGGGGTGGGGAGTACGGTGGGCGCGACCGGCGAAACGTTCCTCCGGTGCAGGCTCCGCGGAGCTGCCCAGACCGGGACAAGACGGAGACCCGCCCGCACCGGTACGGTTGGCCCCGATGAACACCAAGGCTGCTGAGGAGCTGCCGGCGGTCTCCGTGATCATGCCGGTGCTCAACGAGGAACGACACCTGCGCACGGCCGTCCGGCACATCCTGGAACAGGACTACGCCGGGCCGATGGAGGTGGTGATCGCCCTCGGTCCGTCCTCCGACCGGACCGCGCAGATCGCCGCCGAACTGACCGCCGAGGACCCGCGGGTCCGGACCGTGGAGAACCCCACCGGTCGCACCCCGGCCGGACTGAACGCCGCGATCCGCGGCTCCAGCCACCCGATAGTGGTCCGGGTCGACGGGCACGGCCTGCTGACCCCCGGCTACATCACCACCGCGGTCCGGCTGCTCGGCGAGATGGAGGCCGCCAACGTCGGCGGCATCATGCACGCCGAGGGCGAGACCGAGTGGGAGAACGCGGTCGCCGCCGCGATGACCTCCAAGATCGGCGTCGGCAACGCCGCCTTCCACACCGGCGGCCTGGCCGGCCCGGCGGACACCGTCTACCTCGGGGTGTTCCGGCGCGAGGTGCTGGAGAAGCTCGGCGGCTACAACGAGGAGTTCATCCGCGCCCAGGACTGGGAGCTCAACTACCGCATCCGCCAGGACGGCGGGCTGGTCTGGTTCACCCCGCAGCTGCGGGTCACCTACCGGCCGCGGCCCAACGTGCGGGCGCTCGCCAAGCAGTACAAGGACTACGGCCGTTGGCGCCGGGTGGTCACCCGGTACCACAAGGGCTCGGTCAACCTCCGCTACCTCGCCCCGCCGGCCGCCTTCCTCGGCGTCACGCTCGGCCTGGTGCTCGGCGCCGCCGTCCACCCGGTCTTCCTCGCCGCGCCCGGCGCCTACCTGCTGGGCATCACCGGCGGTGCGGTGGTCGAGGGACGCGGTCTTTCGGCGAAGGCCAAGGCGCTGCTGCCGGTGGCCTTCGCGACCATGCACCTCAGCTGGGGCTTCGGCTTCCTCACCTCGCCACGCTCGCTGGCCCGCCGGGTGATCGCCAGCCGCGCGCCCTCCCCGGCCAACGTGGTGTCCGAGGTCCACTGAGCCGCCGGGGCCGCCGCCCCACTGCATCCGATACTGCGGACCCGCCCTCGACCGCCCCCGCCACGGGGAGGGTCGAGGGCGGGTCCGTCGCCGTCGCCGGCACCACCGGCCACGGCTACTTCGCGCAGACGTCGGTGTCGTCCGCCTGGACGCGCTGGAGGTCCTTGGGCGCCTCGGTCGGCGCGGCGGCCGGGGTGGCCGGCGCCGCCAGGACGTCCTTGCCGAGCACCAGGACCAGCCCGTCCCTGGCGCCCGCCTTCGGGTCCTCCTTGGCCGCGTCGGCCGGCAGGCCGAGGGCGGCGGCCAGCGCGGCCGCCTCGGCGGCCTTCCCGGCCGGGTAGGAGACCGAAGTGGTCGGCGTGGCGGGCGCGTTGGGCGCGGTCGCGGCCCTGGCGAAGCCCTTCGCCTGGAGCTTGTCGACGGCCTGCTGCGCCTGCCCGGGCGTCCCGCTGCCGTTGCGCACCGTCACCCGGACGTCCTTGGCGTCCACCGCGGGGGCGGCCGGCGGGGGCGTGGTGGCCGCCGGGGCGGAGGCCGCGGGCGATCCGGGCGCGGCGGGCGCGGCCGGGGCGGCGGTCTCGGTCAGCGAGCGGTCGTTGGCGACCAGCGAGAAGACCTGCCCGGCTTCCGGCTGCTTGAGCACCAGCCGGTTCTCGTCCTTCGGGTCGTCCAGCACCGGCGCGGTGGTGAAGGTGATGTTCCTGGTGTCGACCTTGCTGACGTCCAGCGCCAGGTCCTTCAGCTTGTCGACGCTGCCGATCCCGTCGTCCACCGTGAGCGCCTTGGTGGCGGCGTCGGCGAGCTTCCACAGCTTGGCCGGGTTGGTCAGGGTGTCACTGCTCTTGATCGAGCGGATCATCGAGCTGATGAACTGCTGCTGCAGCGGGATCCGGGTGAGGTCGCCGCCCAGGCCGACGGCGTGCCGGGTGCGGACGAAGGCCAGCGCCTCGTCGCCCTGCACCACGTGCCGTCCCTTGGTCATCTTCAGGTGCGAGTCCGGGTCGTTGATGTCCTTGGCCGCGCACACCTCGACCCCGCCGACGGCGGCGGAGAGCGTCTTCACGGCCTCGAAGTTGACCATCACGAAGTGGTCGACCCGGATGCCCGTCATCTTCTCGACGGTCTTCCAGGTGCAGCCCGGATCGCGGCCCTCCTGCCCGAGGCTCTCGTTGAACATCGCCCGCGCCGAGCCGGGGATCTTCTTCCCGGCCGTGGTCTCGCAGTCCGGGATCGGCACCATCAGGTCGCGCGGGATGCTGACCACGGTCGCGTTGCTGCGGTCCTTGGCGACGTGGAAGAGCAGGGTGGTGTCGGCGTGTCCGGTGCTGCCCTCGTCGCCGTACTGGCGGCCCAGGCCCTCCCGGCTGTCGGTGCCGATCACCAGGATGTTCAGCGCGTCCCCGGCCGGCTTCGGCCGCTCGGCCTCGCTGCCCAGCTGCACCTTGACGGCGGTGATGTTGCTGTTGAAGTGCTGGTACGCGTAGTACGCGCCGCCGCAGCCGGCCATCAGGACCAGCGCGCCGGCCCCGGCCGTCCACTTCAGCACCCGCCGCCGGCGGTTGCGCTTGGCGGCGGCCCGGCGGTGAGCGGCCCGGCCGCCCGGGCGGCCGGACCCGGGGGCGGCCTCCGGTGCGGGGGCGGCCCCGTCGGCGGGCCCGGGAGCCGCGGTCCGGCGGCGTTGCGCCGGGATGCCCGAGGCGGGGTCGGGCCGGTGGTGCCCGGGCTCCGGATCGAACGCGTCCCCCCAGCCGTCGGGCGGGGAGACCCTCGCGCCGAAGGGGTCCACCTGGTCGGCGGGGGACGCCTCCTGCCTGTCCTGCTGCACGGGGGTTCCCTCCCTCCGACCGGTCCACGGGCCGGGCGCAAGCCGCGCACCGACCCGGACACACTAGACGAGCCGGGTGGGGGAATTGTTCCTGATGTGATCTCCGCCATGTCCGGAAACGGCAATTCACCGGGTATTCGAGGGCCCTGGGAATTACCCGGGAATGCCTGCGGAGATCATGATCCGCCCACGAAGGGGTGGTCCTGACCTGCGGTCAATGGACCGTGCAGGCGTCCACATCGGCCGTGCGTCCCTCGAAGGAGGGCGGTGCGGTCGGGGAGGGGGACGCCCCGGCGGTGCGGCCCGGTCCGGCCCCCGTCGACGGTCCGGAGGCGGTGCTCGCGAACGTCGTCGCGGACACCGCGGCGGACACCGCCGGGGAGGCCGTCGCGGCCTCCGGCGGACCCGCCGTCGGACCCGCCGTTCGGCCCGGGGTGGCGGAGGTCGTCGCGCCCGCCGTCGCGCCCGGGGTCGCGGCCGGCGGGCGGACGGCGATCAGCCGGTCCTCGCGCAGGGCCGTGAACAGCTCGGTGGTCTGCGGCTGCACGAACTCGTCCCGGTCCGAGTCGTAGCGGTACGGGCGGCGCGGCGCGGTCAGGAACACCATGTCCGCGGACGGGATGCCGCGCAGGTCCTGGGTCAGGTCGTACAGCGCGCCCAGCGAGGAGAGCCCGCCGTCGGCCTTGACCGAGGAGGTCGCCGCGTCCAGCACCGGCCAGAGCTTCGCCGGGTTCAGCAGCACGCCCTGCGACTCCACCTTGCGGAGCAGTGCGGCGAGGAACTGCTGCTGACGGCCCATCCGCTGGGTGTCGCTGCCGTCCCCGAGGGTCTCCCGGGCCCGGACGTAGCCGAGCGCCTGCTCGCCGTGCAGGGTCTGCCGCCCGGCCGGGAGGTCCAGCTTGGCGTCCTTGTCGTGGATCGCCTTCGGCACGCAGACCTCGACCCCGTCGACGGCGTCCACCATCGCCTTGAACCCGGTGAAGTCGAGGATCACGTAGTGGTCGATCCGGATGCCGCTCAGCTGCTCGACGGCCCGGATCGAACAGGCCGGGCCGCCGGTCTCGAACGCCGAGTTGAACTGCATTAGCGCGGGCTTGGTCCGGGTGCCGTCCGCCTTCTCACAGGACGGCACGGTGACCATGACGTCGCGGGGGATGGAGACGGCGGTCGCGTGCCGGTGGTCGGCCGCCAGGTGCAGCAGGATCGTGGTGTCCGAGCGCTGCCCGCCCACCGCGCCGTACGAGGCGTTGGTGCCGGTCCGGTCGTCGCTGCCGATCAGCAGGATGTTCTGGGCGCCCTTGGCCCCGGAGGTGCGGCTGGGCCGTTCGGCCTCCAGCCGGGCCAGCAACCGGTCGGTGGCGGAGTCGGTCTGGATGTTCCCGTCGAGCTTGCGGTACGCGATCCAGAGCAGCGTGCCGCACGCGACCAGCAGGAAGGCGAGCACGCCGGCGGTGATCATCAGCCACCGCCGGCGCCGCCGTCGGGGTGCGGTCGGGGAGTCCGGGTCCGCGGGGGCGTCCCCGGGAGGAGGAGGGGCGGTCGGGGGGTGCTCGGTGTCGTCCTCGGCCATGGCAGGGATCCCTACCCGCCGGGCCGGAGCGGGCGGTTACCCGAGGCGGAGTGTCACCCGTTCGGATTCGGTCCGCTTCTCCCACTGCTCGGCGCTCAGGCTCTCGGAGTTGCGGCAGAGCACCACCGAGGCACCGGCCGCGAGCGGGGCCAGCAGGCCGGCCTCCAGACCCGTCCAGTCGTCGTACGAAAGGGTGGAGAGCACCCGGTCGCCGGCCGTGACGCCCAGCCGCGCCGCGCCCTCCCGGGCCAGCTGCACGGTCTGTTCGCCGGTCAGCTTCAGCGGCAGGCCGTCCACCTCGGTCTCCAGCGCGGGCGCGTCCGGCGTGACCGGGGAGTACGGCGCGAACCGGTCGCCCTGGCCGGGCACCTCGGCGGCGTAGTCCAGGAACCCGTCCGGGCGCTGCGGGAAGCGGCCGCCCAGCGGGCGCAGCGCGAGGGCCACCCGCTCGCCCCCGCACGCCTGGGCGGACTCCAGGCCGTCCGGGCCGCTGACCACCAGGTCGGCCTCGCCGGGCGCGCCGCCGGGCACCGCCGTCACGCCGACGGACCAGCAGGCCAGCAGCCAGACGGCGCTCTGCCAGTGGGCCGGCAGCAGCAGCGCGGCGCGGTCGCCCGGTCCGGCGTTCAGCTCGTCCTGGAGGAGGTTGGCGGTCTTGGCCACCCAGTTGTCGAAGGTCCGGGCGGAGAGCTCCACCCGTTCGCCGGTGGCGTCGTCGTAGAACGTGACCAGTGGGGCCGCGGGGTCGACTGAGGGAGTGCCACCTCGCAGGTATGCGTGCAGCAGCTCGACGGGGGTGCGGGCATCGGCAGCGAAAGGCGCAGTCATGGTGCGCCCCAGCCTACGGCCTTCGGCCGGGCGACCGGGAGGGGTGCCCGAGCGGGGGTGAACTGGCGTGGCGTCAGAAGCGGTTTGTCGTCAATATCCCTTTTATGCGTATCTCACTTCTCGCCGGTGCCGCCGCTGGCTGCGCCGCCGCCCTGTTCCTCCAGCCCCTGGCCGTCGGCGCCGCGGCCGACCCGGCACCGACCCGGCAGACCTCCGCCGGTGGCGGATCGGTGACGACCCTCCCGCTCGCCCACAGCGAGCACGGATCCTCCAAGCGCAGCACCAAGCCCTTCTCGCTCGTCGGGGTCAGCTGGGACGACCCCCGCGGCTCGCTGGAGGGCGGCTCGGTCCGGGTCCGGACCCGCAGCATCGCCACCGGCGCCTGGAGCGACTGGTACCACCTCGACATCGACGGCGAGGACGCGCCCGACGAGCGGGACGGCCGGGCCGGTGCGCGGGGCGCCTCGACGCCGCTCTGGACCGGCCCCAGCGACGGCGTGGCCATCGAGGTCACCCCCGGTCCGCGCGGAGTGCCCGCCGGGCTGCGGGCCGAGCTGGTCGACCCCGGGCGCGGCGCCGCCGCCGCGTCCACCGTCCCGCGCACCCTTCCGGCCGAGTCGTCACCCGCCCGGAGGGCCGACCACGAGGCACCGCGGCCGGGCATCGTCACCCGGGCCGGCTGGGGCGCCGACGAGTCGCTGCGCGACCCGGGCTTCGTCTACACCGGGCCGGTCCGCGCGGTCTTCGTCCACCACACCGCCACCGCCACGGACTACGCGTGCAGCGACGCGCCGCAGATGATCCGGGCGATCTACCAGTACCACGTCCAGAGCAACGGCTGGCGGGACATCGGCTACAACTTCCTGGTCGACCGCTGCGGCACCATCTACGAGGGCCGGGCCGGCGGGGTCGACCAGCCCGTGTTCGGCGCGCACACCCTCGGCTTCAACACCGACAGCACGGGCGTCGCCGCGCTCGGCACCTTCACCTCGGACGGCCCCGAGCAGTCCCTGGTCGACGGCGTCAGCAAGATCGCCGCCTGGAAGCTCGGCCTCACCGGCCAGGACGCGGGCGGCAGCACCAACCTGACCTCCGGCTCCTCGCAGAGCCGCTACCCGAAGGGCACGGTGGTCTCCTTCGCCACCGTCTCTGGGCACCGGGACGCCTTCGCGACGGAGTGCCCCGGCGAGGGCCTCTACGACCGGCTCGGCGACATCCGCTCCTGGGCCTCCCACCTCCAGGGCCGCAGCTGACGCCCTCCCCGACCCCCGCTACACCGGCCCCGGACCTCGCCCGATCAAGGCCCGCAGCTCCGCTGTGAGCGCCCGGGCGAGGTCCGGCCGGAGGTCGTAGCGGGCCGGGGTGTTCTGCATCAGCGCGATCCGCCACCCGGCCCCCGCGTTGACCGCGATCACCGTCTGCAGGGCGTTGAGCGCCGGATCGAGGTCCTCGGCATCGTCCGGAACCAGCCCCGCGACGGCGTCCAGCTGCACCACCCCGGGCCCGAGCGCCCGGACCCTGCGCACCCTGGCGACGTACTCCGGCGTCGCGTGGTCGGTGAAGACCCGCCCCAGCTCGGCGGCGATCACCGACCGCCCGGCGTACCGGGTGCCGTCGAAACCGATCACCTCCCCCTCCTCGGCGAACGGCCCGGCGAAGGCCGCGCCGTCCCGGAGGTTCCAGCCGTCCAGTGCCCGGTGGTAGAGCGCGCGGACGGCGCTCTCGTCCGCGGGGGACAGCTCCGGCAGCCGCGTATCGTTCATATCCCCATGGTCGGCGAAGGCGGTGGAGCCGGACAGCGGAGGAGATGCACGTGGTGACGGGCGACGCGGCGACCGGGCCGGCGACGGTCCGCCGGTGGCGGCCGGGCTTCCCGCTGGACGCGGCCCGCACGCTGCTCCCTCTGCGGCGCGGTCCCGCGGACCCGGCGTACCGGACGACCGGCGACGGTGCGGTCTGGCGGGCGTCCCGGACCCCGGCCGGCATCGGCACGCTGCGGGTGCTGGCCCGCCCGGCCGAGGGGGCGGTCGAGGCGAGCGCCTGGGGCCCGGGTGCGGACTGGCTGCTGGACCGGCTGCCGGCCCTGCTCGGCGCGGAGGACGACCCGGCGGGCCTGGTGCTGCCGCCCGGGCCGCTGCAGGACGCCCAGCGGCGGGCGGCCGGGGTGCGGCTCACCCGGACGGGGCTGGTCCTGGAGTCACTGGTGCCGGCGGTCCTGGAGCAGAAGGTCACCACCGCCGAGGCCTACCGCGCCTGGCGCACCCTGCTGCGGGACTTCGGCACCCCGGCGCCCGGGCCGGCCGAGGGGATGCGGGTGGCGCCGTCGGCCCGGGAGTGGGCGCTGATCCCCAGCTGGGAGTGGCACCGCGCGGGCGTCGACCCGAAGCGCTCGGCGACCGTCCAGCGCGCCGTCCGGCTGGCCCCCCGGCTGGAGGAGGCGTCGTCGATGGACCCCGCCGAGGCCTTCGCCCGGCTGACCGTCGTCCCGGGCATCGGCATCTGGACGGCCGCCGAGACCCTCCAGCGCAGCAACGGCGACCCGGACGCGGTCTCGGTCGGCGACTACCACCTGCCCAACCTGGTCGGCTGGGCCCTGGCGGGCCGCCCGCGCAGCGACGACGCGCAGATGCTCGCCCTGCTGGAGCCCTACCGCCCCCACCGCCACCGCCTCTGCCGGCTCCTGCTGGCCACCGGCACCCACGCCCCCCGCTACGGCCCCCGCCTGGCCCCCAACGACCACCGGAACCGGTGACCGCCAGCCCTCGGGCAGGCCTCAGCGCACCTCGATGAAGGCGTCGGCGCTGCGGGCTGGGCGCTCGCGGGGCGGCTCGGCGGGGCGGCCGACGGCGACGGCGCCCATCGGGTCCCAGTGGGCGGGGAGGCCGAGCGCGGCGCGGACGGTGTCGCGGCAGAACATGGTGGAGGAGACCCAGGCGGAGCCGTAGCCCTCGCCGGTGAGGGCGACCAGCAGGTTCTGCACGGCGGCGCCCATCGCGACGGTGAACATCTCGCGTTCGGCGGTGGCGCGGCGCGCGTCGGGGTAGTCGTGCGAGCCGTCCGTCACCAGGCAGGGGACGACCAGGTACGGCGCGGCCCGCAGGACGTCGCCGCGGGTGGTGCGGCGGGCGATCCGGGCGTCGTCCCAGCCGTCGAGCTCGCGCAGGTCGCGCTGCCACGCGGCGAGCATGGCGTCCAGCAGCCCGGTCCGGGCCTCCGGGGACTCCAGCAGCACGAACCGCCAGGGCGTGGTGTGGTGCGGGGCAGGGGCGGTGACGGCGGCGGCGACCGCGCGGCGGACGGCACCGGGGTCGACCGGGTCGGGGCCGAAGGCGCGGATGGTGCGCCGCAGGGTGACGGCCTGGCGCAGGGCCTCGGAGGTGCCGAGCCGGAACATGTCGTCGGTGGCGGGGCGGACCAGCGGCCGGGTGCCGTCACCGTCCTCGGCGGTGACCAGGTGGCCGAGGCCGCGGACGACGGCGACCGGGGTGCCGGTGGCCTTGCCCTTGACCAGGTCGGCGGCGGCGGCCAGCTCGTCGGCGGTGGCGGTGACGGTGAGCGCCAGCTCGTTGCCGTGGCTGTCGTTGCGGCCCCGGTGGTCCTCCAGGACGGGCAGCCCGGCGGCGCCGATGGCGACGTCGGTGAGCCCGTTGCGCCAGGGCCGGCCGAAGGTGTCGGTGACGACGACGGCGAGCCGGCGCCCGGTGAGCTGCTGGAGGCGGGCGCGCAGGGCGCGCGCGGAGGCGTCCGGGTCCTCGGGCAGCAGCAGCACGGTGCCGGGGGCGGTGTTGGAGGCGTCGACGCCGGCGGCGGCCATGACGAAGCCGTTGCGGTTCTCGACGATCCGGACCGGGCCGCGGCGTGCGACCACCCGGACGGTCTCGGCGTCGATCGCGGCCTCGCGGTCGGTGGCGTGCAGCACCCGGCCCTCGGCCTTGCTGACGACCTTCGAGGTGACGAGCAGGATGTCGCCGTCCTCGTAGTCGGCGGCCTTGGCGATCAGCGCGCCGAGGTCGGTGCCGGCGTCGACCTCCGGCAGGCCGCCGACCGGGATGACCTGGAGGGCGGCCGGGTTCACGCGCGGACCTGCTCGGCGAGCGCCAGGGCGGCCCGGGCCATGTCGGCGGTGGCCGCGACGTCGGTCATCAACAGCGGGACGGCCCGGCAGGCGATCCCGGCGGCCTCGACCGCGGCGACCGCCGCCTCGTCCGCGGTGTCCACCAGCCAGCCGTCGAGGACGCCCTCCCGTCGCCCGGCCCCGCCCGTGCTGCCCGGCCGCGCCGCCCTGCTGCCGTAGTCCAGCGCGACCGCCTCCGCGGTGGCCTCGACGCCGACGGCGGCGAGCACCTTGTCGGCCATGCCGCGCACCGGTGCCCCGCCGATGATCGGCGAGAGCCCGATCACGGGTGCGGAGGCCGCGGCGACCGCGGCCCGGATGCCCGGGACGGCGAGGATGGTGCCGATCGAGACGACCGGGTTGGACGGCGGGAAGAGGATCACGTCGGCGGCCGCGATGGCCTCCAGCACGCCTGGCGCCGGCTTGGCGGTGTCCGCGCCGACCGGGATGACCGCCTCGGCGTCGACCTCGGCGTGCAGCCTGACCCAGTACTCCTGGAAGTGGACGGCCCGGGTGCCGGCCTCGTCCGTGATCTTCACGTGCGTCTCGACCCGGTCGTCGCTCATCGGCAGCAGCCGCACGCCCGGCTGCCAGCGCACGCAGAGCGCCTCGGTGACCTGGCTCAGGGTGTACCCGGCGGTGAGCATCTGGCTGCGGACGAGGTGGGTGGCGAAGTCGCGGTCGCCGAGGCCGAACCACTCGGGCCCGACGCCGTACTCCTTCATCTCGGCCTTGATCGACCAGGTCTCGTCGGTGCGGCCCCAGCCCTGTTCCTCGTGGATGCCGCCGCCGAGGGTGTACATGACGGTGTCGAGGTCGGGGCAGACCTTCAGGCCGTAGAGGTGGATGTCGTCACCGGTGTTGCCGATGACGGTGATCTCGTCCTCCGGACCGATGGCCTCCCGGAGTCCGCGCAGGAAACGCGCTCCGCCGATCCCGCCTGCCAGTGCCACGATGCGCATGCGCCCATCCTGCCACGGCGCGACGGGTCGTCAGCCCGACCGTCGACCGGCCGCCGGCCGGTGCCGCACCGCCCGCCGTCAGCGGGCCTCGGCCTGCTCCTGCGGGAGCTGCCCGGGGACGGCGGTGCCGCCGTACTGGTTCATCTCGGTCAGGCCCGGCGTGTAGAGGTGGATGGAGACGGCCGGTTCCAGCGCGCCGTTGACCACCTCGTGCAGGTACCCGGGGGAGAACACCCTCCCCCAGCCTCCGGCCGGGGGGACCCCCATCCCGCCGGCGCGCAGGGTCCGGACACTCTCGCCGGCGAGGGTGAGGGAGCGCTCGGTCAGCTCGCCCCGGACGACGGTCATCACGCCGGAGGAGGTGCCGTGGTCGTGGAAGCCGCTGCTCTGGCCGGGCAGCCAGCTGAGCAGCCAGACCTCGTAGCCGGGACCGGTCTCCAGCCGGGCGTACCAGCGGGTGAGCGCGTCGTAGCGGACCAGCGGCTCCCAGCGCGTCCGGTCCTCGGCGATCTCGCGGACCAGCCGGGCGTAGCCGGCGACGGTGGTGGGGTGGCCGGGCAGGTCGGTGCGGGCCAGGTGGGGGAAGGCGAGCGGGTCGCCGGCGATGGAGACGTCGCTCAGGCCGTCGGCCCAGGTGCGGACGGGGGAGGCGGCGGCCGGGGGAGGGGTGGTCGGCGCGAGGGTGCGGCGGGCGGTCTTGTTGCGGTCGCGGTTCCGGTTGCGGAGGCGGGTCATTCGCACGGGGTCGTCCTCGGAGTACGGCTGGTTCGACGGGGATCAGCCGGATCCGGGATGTCCTGGGGCGGGAATCGCGGGCGGCCTCTGTGCTTCCTGGGCGGCGCGCGGTGGGACGCGGGCGCCTAGATACAGCAGGAACAGAGGCGACAACAGGAGTTCACGGCACGGCGGAGCGCGGAACCGCTCCGGGGGCTGGTGAACTCTGACATAGGGGAAAGGAGACCGCACCCGGTGGCCCGGTGTCAAGCGAGGATCTGGGGCATTCGGGCAAGTTGGCTATGAAGTACCCGATGGGGTGATAAATCACCCTCTATGTTTCGATGAGAAGATCGCCGGGAAGGCAGGCCGATGACCGGCTTGTGATGGTGACTGCGTGTCACGCGGTGGATGGTTGCGGATGGTTCGGCGGCGTCCGGGTGATAAGTCCGATGTGTCCGGATATGTACACTATTCGTAACAGCTTGGTGCCAGGGAGTGAATCCCGGCCCCAATACCAGAGCTCGGCTTGACTGGGCCAGAGTGACGCAACTGTAATTTCACTCGTGTCGTCGGCCGCACGAGGCAACGGCAACCACGGGGACGCCAAATAGGGGCAGAGGAGGCGCGCCACATGAGCGAGCTCTTTGAGCTGTTGATCGGTGACGGCATCGAGGAGGACGAAGAGGAACTCGGTTGGCAGGAGCGCGCGCTGTGCGCCCAGACCGACCCCGAGTCCTTCTTCCCGGAGAAGGGCGGCTCCACCCGCGAGGCCAAGAAGGTCTGCCTCGCGTGTGAGGTCCGCTCCGAGTGCCTGGAGTACGCCCTCGCCAACGACGAGCGTTTCGGCATCTGGGGCGGCCTCTCCGAGCGTGAGCGCCGGCGGCTCAAGAAGAGCGCGGTCTGAACGGGTCGGCCCCTGGCCCTGCTGACCCGCCGACAACCACACAGCCGTACGGGCGCCTCACCGCCGTGGTGGGGCGCTTTCGTGTTCCCGGGCCCGCCCGCGCGATCCCCGGGCCCGCCCGCCCGGTGCCGGTGCCGCTTTCGTGAGCCCGGTGCCGGGGCGGGCCCACCGGGCGCCCGTCGTCCACAGCCTCTCCACGGGCACCGCGGACGAAGCGGTCACCCGGAGCCGTTAGTGTGGTGCGCCATCCGGTTGCCGTTCACCGGCTGTGTCCACCGAGAACTGGGGCCCGCGCACTCGATGACCGTCTACAGCCACCAGAGCGGCTTCACCGCTGCCAGGCCGCCCGCCTACCCGCGCCACCTGGTCACCGCCGTGATCGTCTCGCACGACGGCGCCCGCTGGCTGCCGCAGGCCCTGGCCGGCCTGCTCGGCCAGGACCGCCAGGTCCAGCGGGTGCTCGCCGTCGACACCGGCTCCACCGACACCTCGCCGCAGCTGCTCGCCGACACCCTGGCCGACTGGCTGCCCGAGAGCGGCCCGACCATCCTGAGCCGCCGGGCCGGCTTCGGCACCGCCGTCGGCGAGGCCGTCTTCAACAGCCCGCCGCTGCGCCCGGAGGACCTCCCCTACCGGCTCGACCCCTCCGGGTACGACCCGGTCACCGGCGGCTGGGACGACTTCGGCGACCCGCTCGGCCACGAGGACGACCTCGGCCGCGGCGGCCCGCGCGAGACCCAGCCGGTCGAGTGGCTCTGGCTGCTGCACGACGACTGCGAACCGCAGACCGACGCCCTGCGCCGGCTGCTGCAGGTCGCCGACTCCACGCCCAGCGCCGCCGTCGTCGGCCCCAAGCTGCGCAGCTGGTACGACCGCCGGCAGCTGCTGGAGGTCGGCGTCACCATCGCCCGCTCCGGCCGCCGCTGGACCGGCCTCGACCGCCGCGAGCAGGACCAGGGCCAGCACGACCAGGTCCGCCCGGTGCTCGCCGTCTCCACCGCCGGCATGCTGGTGCGCCGCGACGTCTTCGAGGAGCTCGGCGGCTTCGACCGCGCGCTGCCGCTGATGCGCGACGACACCGACTTCTGCTGGCGGGTCAACGCCGCCGGCCACCGCGTCGTGGTCGCCCCCGACGCCGTGCTGCGGCACGCCGAGGCGGCCAGCCGCGAGCGCCGCGCGATCGACTGCGCCTCCTCCCACCCGCACCGGGTGGACAAGGCCGGCGCCGTCTACACCCTGCTCGCCAACTCCAAGGGCGTGCTCTTCCCCTACGTCCTGCTCCGCCTGGTGCTCGGCACCCTGCTGCGGGTCGTCACCAACCTGCTCGGCAAGGACCCGAAGCAGGCCTTCGACGAACTCGCCGGCCTCGGCCACGAACTGGTCCGGCTGCCCCGGCTGCTGCTCGCCCGCAAACGCCGGGCCCGGACCAGGGCCGCCGACGCCCTGGACGACCGCACGCTCTTCCCCGCACCCGGCGCCACCGCCCGGCTCGCCGTCGAGGGCGCGATCAGCTCCCTCGGCATAGGGGGGGCCGACGACTCCGGCGGCCGGCACGGCTCGGTCGAGGCCGGCCCGGGCGACGAGGACTCCGAGGACCTGGTCGTCGAGCAGTTCGCGCTGATCAAGAAGCTGGCCCGGCGCCCGGCGCCGGTGCTCTTCGCCGCCCTGCTGGTCTTCGCGCTGGCCGCCTGCCGCGGCCTGCTCGGCGGCGGGGACCTCTTCGGCGGCGCCCTGCTGCCCGCCACCGGCGGCGCCGGCGGCCTCTGGTCGATGTACGCGGACGCCTGGCACCCCGTCGGCACCGGCTCCACCACCGCTTCGCCGCCGTACCTCGGCGTGCTGTCGGTGCTCTCCTGGCTGCTGTTCGACCACGCCGACCTCGCGGTCACCCTGCTGGTCGTCCTCACCGTGCCGCTCTCCGCCGTCAGCGCCTACCTGGTCTCCCGGCCGCTGCTCGACTCCAAGCTGGTCCGCGCCTGGGCGAGCGCCACCTACGCGCTGCTGCCCGCCGCCACCGGCGCGCTCGCCCAGGGCCGGATCGGCACCGCCGTGCTGGCCGTGCTGCTCCCGCCGCTGGCCCGCGCCGCCGCGATCGGCGCCGGCCTCGGCATCCGCGCCGAGAGCGCCGCCAAGGGCGCCCGGCCCGGTTGGCGGCCGGTCTGGATGACCGTCCTGCTGCTCACCCTGGCCACCGCCTTCGTCCCGCTGGTCTGGGCACTGGCCGTGCCGCTCTGCCTGGCCGCGCTGGCCGCCGCGGTGGTCCGCGGCGGGGCGTTCGGTTCCGGCGGGGAGGCGCTGCGCCTGCTCGGGCTGCGCGTCCTGGTGATCCTCGCGCTGCCGGTGGCGGTGCTCGCGCCCTGGTCGCTGCAGGTGCTCGCGCACCCGCAGCGGCTGCTGCTGGAGGCCGGCCTGCCCGGTCTGCACGGCGGCGGTGCGAGCGCGCTCGGACTGGTGCTGGTCAACCCCGGCGGCGCCGGCGTGCCGCCGGTCTGGCTCTCCGCGGGCGTGGTGCTCGCCTCCTGGCCGCCGCCCGGCGGTAGCAGCGGGCGGGCCTCCACGCTGCCGTCCTC
>NZ_JBEYVJ010000169.1:0-15676 GCF_040643935.1 Kitasatospora sp. NPDC047058
ATGCCGCTGCCCTTGAACCAGTGGGTGGGGGTGATGCCGGGCTTGGGGTTGTGGCTGTTGCGGATCAGCCGGCCGGTCAGCTCGGGCGGCAGGTGACCCTCGACGGTGAGCTCGGTGGCGGTGATCTCGTCGGCGACGGGGGTGTAGTGGCCGGTGAGGTACGGCTTCTTCGCAGTGGTCATGACAGGAGTCCTCCGATGGACGTGACGGTGGGTCGGGTGGTTCGAGGGGTTCGGGTGGCTCGTATGGGTTCGGGTGCTTCGTGGTGTGCGGTCAGGCGGCGGGCCCGGTGGTCGGTGTGCGGCGGCCGGACGCCGGGTGGCGGGAGGCGGCCGCGTTCCCCGGACGGGCGCGGCGGGTGAGGAGCACCGTGAGGAGTGCGGTGGCGGCCAGGACCGCAGCCGAGACGGTGAAGGCGGTGCGGTAGCCCGCCGTGAGGGCCTCCAGGTGGGGCTGGTGGGCGGCCGCACGGCTGGTGACGGAGCCGGCCAGGGTGGTCAGGACGGCGAGGCCGACCGCGCCGCCGACCTGGCGGGTGGTGTTGACCAGGCCGCCGGCCAGCCCGGCGTCCTGCGGCGGGACGCCCTCCACGGCGAGGCCGGTGAGCTGGACGAAGGCGGTGCTCAGGCCCAGGCCGACCAGGATGCTCGGGCCGAGGATGTCGGTGAGGTAGCTGCCGTCGGCGCTGATCCGGGACAGCCACAGCAGGCCGGCGGCCTCGGTGAGCAGGGCGGCGACGACGGTGGTGGTCGCGCCGATCCGCCGGGAGACGCGCGGCGCCAGAGCGGCGCCCAGCATGTTGGCCGCGGCGAGCGGCAGTTGGCCCGCTCCGGTGGCGAGCGGCCCCGAGCCGAGGACCTGCTGCTGGTAGAGCGGCAGGAAGAAGAACAGGGCGATCCACACGGACCCCAGCAGCGCCATCAGCAGGTTGCCGGCGGCCACCCGGCCGGTGGCGAGCAGCCGCGGCGGGATCAGCGCGTCCGGCCGGCGGCGCTCGATCACGGCGAAGGCGGTGAGCAGGACGGCGGCGGCGGCCAGCGCACCGACGACCCGGCCGTCGCTCCAGCCGGCCCCGCGTGCGGTGGTCAGGCCCCAGACCAGGCAGGTCAGGGCGAGGGTGACGGCGGCGGTGCCCGGCAGGTCGAACCGCCCGGCCGTCCGTCCGGGGGCCTGGTCCGCCGGCCGTCTGCCGTCCGGCGGCGGCACGAGGGCCACCACGGCGGCCAGGACCAGCACCGCCCCGAGCGCGACCGAGTGGAAGATCCAGGGCCAGCCCCAGGCCTGGGTGAGCACGCCGCCCAGCAGGACGCCGCCCGCACCGCCCGCACCGGAGACCGCGCCCCACACCCCCAGGGCCATGCCGCGCCCGGGGCCGGAGGGGAACTGCTCCATCGCGAGGGCGAGCGCGGCCGGGGCGATCGCCGCCGCCGCGAGGCCCTGGGCGGCCCGGGCGGTGATCAGGACGCCCGAGGTGGTGGCCAGTCCGGCCGCCAGCGAGGCCGCCCCGAACAGCGCGAGCCCGGCGCCCAGCACCCGGCGGCGGCCGAGCAGGTCGGCCGCCCGTCCGCCGGCCAGCAGCAGCGCCCCGAACGCCAGGCCGTAGGCGTTGACCACCCAGGTGGTTCCGCCGTCCGAGAGACCGGCCCCGGAACGGATCTGCGGCAGCGCCACGTTCACGATCGAGGTGGCGAGCATGACGGTGAACTGGGCCGCGGCAAGCGCCGCGAGGGCCGCTCCGGGCCGGTCGGTCCGGCGTGCTGCCGGCTCCGTCTGCGTGGGTGCAACGTTCATGCCGCACAGACTCGGGCCGGCCGCTGTCCACGTGCCAGGCCCGGCAGGGGCGGGGACTGTCCACCCCTGTCCGCACCTGTCCACCCCGCCGCCCGCATTGCCCACATCGCCGCGCTGCCCGCGCCGGCCCCGCTGCCCACGTTGCCCCCGCCGCCCGGCGGGCCCGCGGCGTCAGCGGCCGTGCAGCTCCTGCTGCCACAGTGCCGCACAGAGCAGGTCCAGGCCCTGGCGCAGGTGGCGCCGGTAGGTGCCGTACGGAAGGCCCAGCCGGCGGGCGGCGGCCTCCTGGGTGGGCGCACCGGAGAAGTAGCCCGCCGTCAGGGCCTCGCGGGCGCGCACGCCGCGCGGGTCGCGGCCGAGGTCGTCCACGGTCCGGCGCAGCAGCTCGCGCAACTCCTCGACCGGATCGCCGAGGTCGGCGGCCAGGCGGGTGCGCACCAGGGCGCAGGCGGCGAAGGCGCCGGCGTCGCGCCAGTGCACCAGGGCCTCGCGCACGGCCTGGTCGAACGCGCCCCGCGAGACGCCCGACGGCCCGGCCTGGGCGGGCACGGCGGTGGCCGAGATGAAGTGGCGGAGCCAGGTCTCGACGGGCACCTGGCGCCAGTCGACGGCGAACACGCCGTAGGTGTGCTCGCCGACCCGTGGGCGCGCGCCGGTGTCGGCGAGGCTGCCCCGGACGCGGGCCGCCCAGGTGTCGGCGTCCCGCCAGACCGCGAAGCCGTAGGCCCGGCCGCGGGCGCGGGCGGACTCCGCCTGGGCGCGGGAACTGCTCAGGTCGATGACGCGCGAGGGGACTTGGTAGCGCTCGGGGTAGACCGTGAAGCGGCTGACGCCGATGTGCTCGCCGGGCCGCACCGGCGCGGTGGCGTCGGTGTACTCCCAGGCCGCCGCCACGACGGGATCGGTGGCCAGGTCCTCGGGGTCGGCGGGGGCGGGCAGGGCGAGGCGGGCCGTGAACGCCACGATCCGGCCCGTGCTCACCAGGCGGTAGACGCTGAAGGCCTGCGGCTGGCGCTGTGCCCAGTAGCGGACCAGCTCGGCGGAGGCCGGCCCCTCGGTCTGCGCGGCCATCCGCAGCACGACGTCGAGGTCGTCCGGGTGCAGCGGCCGGTCGTGCACCTCGTCCTCGCGGGACCAGGTACGCAGCCGGGCGATGATCTCCCCCTCCCGGAAGAGGTAGAAGAGTTCGTCGGTGACGGTCCAGACCCGTTCCTCGGGGGCCTCGCGCAGCAGCCGCAGGTACTCCTCGGCCAGCCGTTGACGCATCGTCACGAACGCGTTGGGGGCCCGCCAGCGCAGGTCGGCGGCGAGCGTCTCGCGCGCGGCGTCGTGCGGGTGGAGCCCCCGGTGGGTGGACTCCATGAACGGCAGGTCCCGGAGCCAGGCGAAGAGCGGGTGGGCGTCCTCGTCGGGCAGGACCGAGGCGAGCAGTTCCTCGGAGGTCGAGTAGGCCTGGGCCGCCACCTCCAGGGCGCGGCGGTGGGCCGCGGTCGGCACCTCGCCGATCAGTCCCGAGAGCAGGGTGCGCAGCACGTCGGCCGAGGGTGCCCAGACCTCCTCCCGGCTCCAGTCCTCGGCCCTGGCGGCGGCCGCGAGGGACAGCGCCAGCGGGTTCCCGCCGGCGAAGCGGAGGACCCGCTCCCGCAGTTGGGGCAGGACCTGGGCGGTGGCCAGCAGGCTCCGGGCCTGTTCCTCGGAGAAGGGCTCCAGCTCGCGGACGTACAGGAGCCCGGCCCAGGCGGGATCGGCGGTCCACTGCGGCTGCGGTGCGAGGCGGCCGGCCAGGACGACCAGGGTGTCGTCGGCGGCGCGGGGCAGGAACCGCTGCCACAGCCAGCTCTCCAGCCACTGGCAGTGCTCGAAGGAGTCGACGAACAGGACGGTGCCGGGGGCGTCCAGGAAGGCGGCGGCGGCGCGCTCGAAGTCGGCGGGGTCGCGGCTGACGAAGCGGCCGTCGAGTTCCAGGAGCGGGCGTCCCGCCGTCCGGACGCGGTCCGCCAGGCGGCGCAGCAGGGTCGACTTGCCGATGCCGCCGGGGCCGGACAGGTAGAACGCGAACGGTGCCTGCGGGTCACCGGTCAGGGCCCGGGCGAAGCAGGCGAGTTCCTCGTCCCGGCCGATGAAGGCCTGGCCGCGCGCGCTGCTCAGTCTGTCCCTGACGGACGCCATGACGGCTCCTCTCCCCGCATGCCCGCACCGGCGGACCGGAGCAGCGCCGTGCGACGTCGGGACGGCCGGTGAGGTCCACCGCCGGGGTGGCTCGGCGCCGACCCACCCGTGCTGATTCTCGCGGAACTATAACCTGAAGTTCCGTTGATATGAGGGCTGGTGGGTTCCGCTTCCGCTACTCTGCCCCGGCACTCGTCGACGGGGGAAACGATGAACACACAGTCAGAAGAGCGCTGGTATGCGACCGCGCTGAGAGCGGGGCTCGAACTGGTCGGCTGGATCGGGCTGCCGATCGCGCTCTGGCCGCACTCGGTCCTGCTGGCGATCGGCGTGGACGTCCTGCTGATCGGCGTCCCGGCGGTCCTGCAGACGCCCGGGGACAAGCCGGGGACGATCGTCGCGGTGCCCGGCTGGGTCACCGTCCTGATGGTGCTGGCCGAACTCGCCGGCGCCGTCACCGCCGCCTGGCTGCTGTTCCCGGTCTGGGCGGCGGTGCTGGTCGGTGTTCTCGCGCTGGCCTGCTGCGGTACGGAACTCCCGCGCTGGCGCCGCCTGCTGAGTGCCTGACGGGCGCGGTGTGCCGGCCCGGACGCCTCGTGCGGATGGCCGTCGTGCGGCGCCGCGGCGGCGAGCGGGGCCCTGCCGGACCGGCCGGCCGGGAAACGCCGAGGTCAGGGGCTGTCGCGTGCAGCACGGTAGCGTTACGTGGATATGACATGTACGCTGCGTGTCGCTGGTTGAACACCATGCGGGCCTGGCCGCCACTCCGTGGGGGGAGTCACGTCCAGGCCCGGTCGCCGGCCCGGGGCCCGGCTGTGCTCGTGGGGGAGCGTCAGCCGGGCCCATCGGTGGGCTGATGGGCTTATGCCCGGCCGAGGGGTGTTTCAGTCATGACAACTCGTCGGGTCTCGTGACGATCATGTGAGTGTCGGGTCGCGGCCGTGTGCGGCCCGGTGTCATCACCGGCCCGGCCCGGAGACCGTTACCGCTTGACAGGCTGCGTAATACTGTAACGCGCCTGGTCCGAGACGCCGTCGGGGCGGGCAGCGACGCACGGCCTCGCGGGACCGCCGGGTCCCGCTCCCCGCACATCCGGAGCACGACATGCACGCCTTCCTCGACCACCCGGGGCCGCTGGCCTTCGCGCACCGGGGCGGTGACCTCGGCCGTCCCGAGAACTCGCTCGCCGCCTTCGAGGCCGCCGTGGCCCTCGGGTACCGCTACCTGGAGACGGACGTGCACGCCACCGCCGACGGTGTCCTGGTGGCCTTCCACGACTCCCGCCTCGACCGGGTCACCGACCGCACCGGAGCGGTGGCCGAACTGCCGTGGGAGACCGTGCGGCAGGCCCGGATCGGCGGCACCGAGCCGGTGCCGCTGCTGGAGGACCTGCTCGGCGCGTTCCCCGCGGCCCGCTTCAACATCGACGTCAAGGCGGCGCCGGCCGTCGGGCCGCTGGTCGAGGCGATCCGCCGGACCGGTGCCTGGGACCGGGTCTGCGTCGGCGGCTTCTCCGACAGCCGCCTCGCCGCCGTCCGCGCCGCCGCCGGCCCCCGGCTGGCCACCTCGCTCGGCCCGCGCGAGGTCGCCCGGCTGCGCCTGCGCTCACTGGCCGGGCCGCTGCTGCGCGGGAGCGGGGCGCCGTTCGCCGGGGTGTGCGCGCAGGTGCCGGAGCGGCACCGGGGCGTGCGGGTCGTCGACCGGGCCTTCGTCCGCGCCGCCCACCGCCTCGGCCTCCAGGTGCACGTCTGGACTGTGGACGATCCCACACGGATCCGGGCTCTCCTCGACCTCGGTGTGGATGGCATCATGGCCGATCGCATCGACGTCCTGCGGGACGTCCTCGGCGAGCGCGGCTGCTGGAACGACGGCAGCACCGGCTCCAGCACGGTGATTGGAAGCTCATGAGCACCGCGGCCCCCCTGCCCGACCACCTGCCGGACGAGCTGCCGGACGCCCCGTCGGCACCCGCCGACGGCCGCACCCTGCGCAGCATGCAGTTCGGCTGGTACATCAACGACTGGGCCAACGCCGCCTTCTCGGCCACCGTTCTGACGGTGTTCCTCGGGCCGTACCTGACCTCCGTCGCCAAGAACGCCGCCGACGCGGCCGGTGACGTGCACCCGCTGGGCCTCTCGGTCCGCGCGGGGTCGTTCTTCCCCTACACCGTCTCCTTCTCCGTGCTGGTGTCGGTCGCGGCGATGCTGCTGACCGGCACGGTCGCGGACCGCACCGGGCGGCACAAGGAGCTGATGTGCGGCTCCGCGTACATCGGCGCGATCGCCACGATGGGGATGTTCTTCCTCGGCGGCGACCACTACCTGCTCGGCGGCGCGCTGCTGGTGGTCGCGAACATCGCGTACGCGGTGTCGGTCGCGCTCTCCTACGCCTACCTGCCGGGCCTCGCCGCCCCCGACGAGCGCGACGCGGTCTCCTCCAAGGGTTGGGCCTACGGCTACGCGGGCGGCGGACTGCTGCTGATCGCCAACCTGGCGCTGTTCGAGGGCCACGACGCGCTCGGCCTGTCCTCGGGCACCGCCGTGCGGATCTGCCTGGCCTCGGCCGGCCTGTGGTGGGCGCTGTTCACGATCGTCCCGATGCTGCGGCTGCCCTCCCGGGCCGGGGCGCTCCCCGACCGCCCCGCGGCCGAGCCCGACGAGCCGGCCGCCGGCAGCCTGCGCGAACTCGCCCGCACCCTGCGCGGCATGCGCCGCTACCCGCTCACCCTGCTCTACCTGGGCGCCTTCCTCTGCTACAACGACGGCATCCAGACCGTCGTCTCCCAGGCCTCGCTCTACGGCAGCGAGGAACTCGGCATGGACCAGACCTCTCTGGTCGCCGCCGTGCTGCTGGTGCAGATCGTGGCGATCGGCGGTGCGCTGCTGCTCGGCCGGATCGCGGGCCGGTACGGCGCCAAGCGGACCGTCCTCGGCTCGCTGGTCGCCTGGGTGCTGACCCTCGCCCTCGGGTACGTCATGCCCGCCCACAAGCCGATCTGGTTCTTCGCCCTGGCCTGCATGATCGGGCTGGTGCTCGGCGGCAGCCAGGCCCTCTCCCGCTCGCTGTTCTCCCACCTCGTCCCGGCCGGCAGGGAGGCCGAGTACTTCAGCTTCTACAAGATCAGCGACCGCGGCACCAGCTGGATGGGCCCGCTGGTCTTCGGCCTCGCCTACCAGATCACCGGCAGCTACCGCTCGGCGATCATCTCGCTGCTGGTGTTCTTCGTGATCGGCTTCGCGGTGCTGGTGAAGGTCCCCGTCCGCCGCGCCATCGAGGCCGTCGGCAACCCCGTCCCCGAGCGGCTCTGACGCCCCGGGCCGCCCGGGACCACGCGGGCGGTTCCGGCCCGCGGGCCACGACACGCGGGAGGAGCGCGGCCTACGGGCCGCCTCCTCCCCGGCGCCGGTGGGCGCCCCGCCGGCGTCCCACGGCCAGGAACCCGGCCAGGGAGGTGACCACGGCGACCCCTTCCGCGACGGCCGCGGTCGTCTTCTCCGGGTACCAGACCGGCTCGTACATGTTCGGAATCGGGCCCAGCGTGCCGACGTCGACATAGGTGTACAGCAGGAGCGCTCCCAGCGCGCTCGCCGCGACGACGAACGCGACCGCCCAGGTGACCCGGGTCGCGGCGAGCACGACCAGCAGCGCGGCGAAGGACGCGGCGCCCGCCTCGATCCGGAAGAGCGTGCCCTGGCTGATGTCGTCGCCGACGAGATCGCGTTCGCCGGCGAGATCGGCGTGCACGTAGGCGTCCACCGCCAGCCCGGCCGCGGTCAGCAGCCGGAGCAGCCACAGCGTGACAGCCCGTGCCGGTAGGGGCATACCTCCACGGTAGCCCGTGGCCACCGGGGACGTCCGCCCAGCGGGGCGGTCCGGCGGCGGCCGGAGTACCGTACCCGTGGTCCGGCACCCGGGCCGGCGCCCTGTCCCCGGGGCGTCCACGAGCCGCACGCCGACCACGAGGACGAGCACCGGATGAACCCTCCCGCCACCGCCGCGGCCGGCATCACCGTCGACGGCACCGGGCTGCTCTGCGTCACCCTGCTGCTCCGCCTGCGCCGGCACATCACCGGCGCACCGCCCGGAACGGTCGTCCACGTCATCGCCACCGACCCGGCCGCCCCGCTGGACCTCCCCGCCTGGTGCCACCTCACCGGCCACCACTACCTCGGCCCCGTGCCCGACGACGCCGGCCGCGACGTGTACGCCCTGCAGCTCACCGCCCGCCCGACCCCCACCCGCCCGGACGCCCCCTGGCACCCGGTCACGCCCTGACCGGTGCCGTCCGCGCGGCGGTTATGCTCGGTGTTCGCGCCCGTTGATCATGGCGGGGCGTCGGACTCCAGGGGGGAGACGGGCGGATGGCCGGCGAACGGGGCGGGTACCGGGTCGGTCCGGTCACGCCGGACGGCGTGGCGGGTTCGCACGACCGGGCGGCGGCCGGCCTCCCGCCGGCCGGTCCAGGCCGCGGCGCGCCGGTGCGCCACGCTGCCACCGCGATCGGGACGGCCCGGTGAGCAAGGTCAAGGACCTCCAGCAGGCCCAGGACGCCATGAAGGCGGTCGACCCGTTCGGCGGCGGCGTCGACCTGGCCATCGCGATCGGGAAGGCCCTGGACGTGGGCGGGCCGGCCGGCAGTCCGGGCACGATACGCGAGCGGGCCAAGGCGTACGCGGAGACCGCCAAGGCCTACGCGAAGGCGTCCGAGGACCTCGGGTCGGTCGCCGCCAACCAGCTGCCGAGCGTCTGGACCGGGTCGGTCGCCGAGCACGCCACCCAGGCCGTGAAGGCGCTGGCGAACGAACTGACCGTCTCCCAGCAGGCCCTTCAGCAGGCCGCCACCCTGCTGGGCGGCTGGGCGGACGACCTGGAATGGGCCCAGAGCACCGACGCGCACGGGGTGGACTCCCTGCACGCGGCGCAGAACACGGTCAAGGGCCACGTCCTCGACGTCGGTGCGGCCCGCGCCGCCCTCGAACCCGCCCGGGCCGGCGTGGCGGCGCGGATCGCGGCCGCCCAGCGGGCGGAGAGCGGCGGCACCCACACCGCGAGCCTGGTGAACCAGCTCGCCGCCCGGGCCCGCACCGAGCGCGCGGGCCAGGGCCCGCTCGACCCGCTCGCCGCACTGGTCCTGGCGAACGAGAAGGGACCCGGCGGCAGTGCCGACGGCGACTACATCCTGACGGACAACCAACTCTCCCGCGCCACCGAGTTCCTGGGCGTGATGAACGGCTCCGACCAGGCCGCGTTCCGTGGCCTGCTGTCCGGTGCCAAGTCGCCGGAGGAGGCCGCCTACCTCTGGAAGGCGCTGGCCGCAGGCCACTCGGTCGCCGAGGTCCAGCAGTTCGGCGCGCTGATCCACCCCCACGGCGACGACCCGGCCTGGCTCGCCCGGCACCTCGTTCCCGCCCTCGGCACCGACGACGCCGACCAGCAGTCCACGACGGAGCGGGTGACCCTGCTGTACCAGGGCCAGGAGGTCGGTGGTGGCAGGGGGGTCGGCGGCGGAGCCGACGTCTACGGACAGGGCAACGTCAACGACTGCGCCGCCGCCTCCACGGTGATCGCCCACCTCAAGCTGGACCCCGTCACGATGCTCCGGCTCACCACCGGCAACACGCCCGACGTCCCGGGGGCCGACTCGCCGGCGAACTTCGGGCAGCGGCTCCAGGACCTCTACCTCCAGCAGTACCGCCAGGGCCAGCAGGCCGACGGCAAGGAGCAGTACCCGGCCCGGGACGACGGGCTCGGCGCGAAGGGCGCCACCGTGCTCGCCGACCAGGACCTCGGCAAGGCCACCGGCAGCACCTACGAGTACGTCCGCCTCGCCACCGACGACGACCGGCGCGCCGCCCTCGTCCGGATCGAGAAGGCCCTGGACGAGGGCAAGCCGGTGCCGCTCTCGGTGCACCACGACGGGGTGGACTTCGGCCACCAGATGGTCATCATGGCCCGTGACGGCGACCGGCTGCAGATCTACAACCCCTGGGGCTTCTCGGAGTGGGTGACGGAGGACCAGTTCATCCACAGCCGGATGAACGAGGGCAACCTCTCCGGCGAAAGCGACTACAACAACGCCCGTGGCGTGGAGCTGCCGAAATGACGACTGCCGATCACCCCGCGCCGCCGCACCCGGGAGGCCGGACACCGGTGCGCCGGGCGCTCGCCGCCGTGACGGCCCTGCTGGCTGCCGCGCCCCTGCTGGCGGCCTGCACCTCCGGAGGGCCCTCCGCCGACCCGGCCACGAGCCGGCCGCGGACGGAGATCGCCCTGCCCGCCAACGCGGAGGCCTGGAAGGCCACCACGGCGTACCCGCCCAGCACGGTGACCCTCGCCGTCGGCGAGCGGCTCGGCGTCGCCGGGACCCCCAGCGACCTGGCGCGGGCCTGGCAGCTCACCTCGGCCGGCGACGGTGCCGTCGTGCGGCGCGGGCCCGACGTCTCCTACGGGACCTGTGCGCCCGACTCGACTGGCTGCGCCTCGGGGCTCGACCAGATCTTCACCGCCGTCGCCCCCGGCGCCACCACGCTGACCTGGGAGTTCCGGAGCGTCGTCGGCTGCCGGCCCGAGGCGCCGGCAGGCTCGCTGGACGACTGCAGGAGCGTCACCAAGGCGGTTCGGGTCACCGTCCGCTGAGGGTGGTGCCTCGCCGGGCCGGCGGGGTCAGCGGCCGGTCCAGGTCCGCAGCAGGGTGTCCAGGGCGTCGACGATCCAGTCCCAGGACTCCTGCGGGTCGACGGCGGTGTGGCTGAAGCCGCCGCCCAGCTCCAGGCTCAGGTAGCCGTGGATGACGCCCCCGAGCATCCGGACGGCGTGCGTCTGGTCCGGTTCGGCGAGGTCGTAGCCGCGGAGGATCGCCCGGGTCATCCCGGCCTGCCGGACGCCGGCGCTGGCGGCGGCCGTCCCGGGGTCCAGCCGGAACTGCGCGGCGGCGTAGCGGCCCGGGTGCTGCCGGGCGTAGTCGCGGTAGGTGTCCGCGAAGGCCGCCAGGGCGTCCTTGCCGGAGCGGCCTGCGAGGGCGGCGGTGGCGCGGTCGGCGAGCTCCTCCAGGGCGAGCAGCGCGATCCTGGTCTTGAGGTCGTGCGAGTTCTTCACGTGGGAGTACAGGCTCGCGACCTTGACGTCGAACCGCCGGGCGAGCTCGGAGACGGTGACCTGGTCGAAGCCGACCTCGTCGGCCAGCTCCGCTCCGGCTCGGGTGAGCCGTTCCGTGGTGATCCCTGCTCTGGCCATAGACGTCCTCCTGTCTGACATGGTCGATTATTCAGTTGCCTAAAGCCTTTAGGCAAATTAGCGTGCACCCTCATGAAGCAGCTGACCGAACCAGATATCCGCGCCGCCTTCCTGAACTGCAGCAAGGGCGAGGCCAAGCGCATGAACCTTCCCCGTGACCTGGCCGAGCAGCCCTGGGACGACCTGGACTTCCTCGGCTGGCGGGACCCGCAGGCCCCGGACCGCGCCTACCTCGTCGCCGTGCTGGACGGCCGCCCGCAGGGCGTCGTGCTGCGCGCCAGCGGTGCGGCCGCCTGGCAGACCAGGCGCAGCCTCTGCTCGCTGTGCATGACCGCGCACACCGGTGGCGGCGTCTCCCTGCTGGTCGCGCCGAAGGCCGGCCCGGCCGGACGCGAGGGCAACTCGGTGGGCGCCTACATGTGCGGCGACCTGTCCTGCTCGCTCTACGTGCGGGGCCTCAAGAACGCGGGCGCCGGCTCGCGGCTGCACGAGTCGCTGAGCCTGGAGGAGACGACCGCCCGCACGCTGGCGAACGTGGCCGCGTTCATCGCCAAGGTCACCGGCTGACGGCCCGCCGGGACCTCCCGGGGGGACGGGGGCAGGTCAGGGGCCGGTGTGTTCCTGGGGTGGGGCGTCGGCGGCCGGCCACTGCGTGAGCAGCACGTGCAGGGCGTCGATCGCCCGCTCCCAGGACACGGCCACGTCGCGGGCGGCCCCGAAGCCGCCCGCCGCCTCCAGGCTGCTGTAGCCGTGGAAGGTGCTGCGCAGCAGCCGGGCGGCGTCGGTGAGGTCCGGGTCGGCGAGGCCGTAGGCGCGCATCATGCCGTAGGTCAGCTGGACGTTCCGCTGGTGGCCGGGCGACCCGGCCGCCTGTTCCGGCGTCAGCTGGATCTGGGTGGCCGCGTAGCGCCCGGGGTGTTCGAGGGCGAACTGCCGGTAGGCGTGGGCGAAGGCGGCGAGCGCGTCCTTGCCGGAGCGGCCGGCGACCGCCGCGCCGATCAGGTCGCTCAGCTCGCGGGCGGCGAGCACGGCGACCCGGACGCGCAGCTCCTGGACGTTCCCGACGTGCGAGTAGAGGCTCGCGTCCTTCACTCCCAGGTTCCGCGCGAGTGCGGACACCGTGATGCGGTCGAAGCCGACCTGGTCGGCGAGGTCGGCGGCGGCCCGGGTGACCAGGTCGGCCGACAGTCCTGCACGCGCGGCCATCCGGCGCATCCTGTTCCTGGGGCGGCTGTCTCGGCTCCCAATCTACCCAGGGGGCCGGCGGCCGGTGCGGGCGCCTCACCACCCGCGGTCACATGCGCCGCATCCTCCTCACATGTTCGTACAACTCGATGCGTTCGTCTGACGTACAGCGCGCGGTCATGAGCGGGCCGCCGGGTGGTAGGCCGTGGGCGCTGTCCTTGGGGGCGCCGTCCTCCCACCCTCGTGACACGCAAGAGGTCATCCCACTCATGGCTGAGCTGAACCGCCGCCGTTTCTTCCAACTGGCAGGCGCCACCGTCGCGTTCTCCGCACTCTCGCAGAGCATCGCGCGTGCCGCCTCCATCGCCCCGCAGGGAATCACCGGCACCATCCAGGACGTCGACCACATCGTCGTCCTGATGCAGGAGAACCGTTCGTTCGACCACTACTTCGGGGCGATGAAGGGCGTGCGGGGCTTCGGCGACCCGCGTCCCGTGACCATGCCCAGCGGAAAGCCGGTCTGGTACCAGACGGACAGCGCCAAGAAGGAGGTGCTGCCGTTCCGTCCCCAGGTGAGCGACCTGGGCCTGCAGTTCATCCAGGACCTCAACCACGACTGGGCCGGCGGCCACAAGGCCTTCGACAACGGCAAGTACGACCAGTGGATCCCCGCCAAGACGGCCACCACCATGGCCTACCTGACCCGCGAGGACATCCCGTTCCACTACGCGCTCGCGGACGCCTTCACCATCTGCGACGCCTACCACTGCTCGTTCATCGGCTCCACCGACCCGAACCGCTACTACATGTGGACCGGTTACACCGGCAACGACGGCAGCGGCGGCGGCCCGGTGCTCGGCAACCAGGAGGCCGGGTACGGCTGGACGACCTACCCGGAGCGGCTGGAGAAGGCCGGCGTCTCCTGGAAGATCTACCAGGACGTCGGCGACGGCCTGGACGCCGCCGGCGGCTGGGGCTGGATCGGCGACGCGTACCGCGGCAACTACGGCGACAACTCGTTGCTGTACTTCAACAACTACCGCAACGCCAAGCCCGGCGACCCGCTGTACGACAAGGCCCGCACCGGCACCAACGCGAAGGCCGGCGACGGCCTGTTCGACGTGCTGCGCCGCGACGTGCAGGCCGGCACGCTGCCGCAGGTCTCCTGGATCGCCGCCCCCGAGGCCTTCACCGAGCACCCCAACTGGCCCGCGAACTACGGCGCCTGGTACGTCTCCCAGGTGCTGGACGCGCTGACCTCCAACCCCGCGGTGTGGGCCCGCACGGCGCTGTTCATCACCTACGACGAGAACGACGGCTTCTTCGACCACGTCGTGCCGCCGTTCCCGCCCTCCTCCGCCTCGCAGGGCCTGTCCACCGTGGCGACCGGCGCGGACTACCACCCCGGCAGCACCGGCTACGCCGCCGGACCGTACGGCCTCGGCCAGCGGGTGCCGATGCTGGTCGTCTCCCCGTGGAGCACCGGCGGCTACACCTGCTCGGAGACCTTCGACCACACCTCGATCATCCGGTTCATGGAGCGCCGCTTCGGCGTGACGGAGCCCAACATCTCGCCCTGGCGGCGCGCCATCTGCGGCGACCTGACCTCGGCCTTCGACTTCACCACGTCCAACGCGGCGCCGGCGGCGCTGCCGTCCACGGCCGCCTACGTCCCCAAGGACCACAACCGGCACCCGGACTACGTGCCCGCCCCGCCCGCCACCGGCACCATGCCCCGGCAGGAGCCGGGCGCCAAGCCCACCCGCCCGCTGAAGTACGCGCCGTCCGTGGACGGTTCGGCCGACACCGGCGCCGGCACGTTCCGGCTCACCTTCAGTGCCGGCGCGGCGGCGGGCGGCCAGTTCCTGGTGACGTCCGCCAACCGCACGGACGGCCCGTGGACGTACACCGCGGAGGCGGGCAAGACGATCTCCGACCCCTGGAACACCAAGTACTCCAAGGGCGTCACGGACCTGACCGTCCACGGCCCGAACGGCTTCCTGCGCCGCTTCCGCAACCCCGGCAAGACGGCCGGGCCCGAGGTCACCGCGCGCCACAACGCGACCACCGGTAACCTCGACCTGACCTTCACCAACCCGGCCGGTGCGGACGCCGTCCTCACCGTCGCCAACGCCTACGGCGGCGCGCCGCAGACCCTCACCGTCCGCCGGGGCGCGACCGTCGGGTACACCGTCGACCTGGGTGCCGGGCACAACTGGTACGACGTGACGGTCACCTCCACCACCACGGCCGACTTCGTCCGCCGGCTCGCCGGCCACGTCGAGACCGGCGCGCCGGGCCTGTCCGACCCCGGGATCATCACCCGCTGACCCGCTGACCCGCTGACCCGCTGACCCGCTGACCCGCTGACCCGCTGACCCGCGCTGCCCCGGGCACCCACCGTGCCCGGGGCAGTCGCGTCCCTCCTCCTGCGACCGGGGCCGGGGCCAGGGCCGGGCGACGTACCCCGGCTCGGGCTGCGGTGACATCGAACGTGTACGGCATGTCGTGGACGGGACCGGCGGATCCGATGTCCCATGATGGCTGCGTCCGCCGCCGACCGTCGTCCAGGAGACCTCGCATGCCTCGACGGGCCACTTTCCCCTGCCGTCATTTCCCCTCCTCCCCAGGCCGTCCCTTCCCCGGCCGTTCCCTCCTCGCCGCCGCAGCAGCAGCCGTCCTGACCTCGGCCGCGGCGTGCGGCTCCGACACCGACACCCCGGCCCCCGCGCCGGCCGACGCGACGACTACAGCAGCGATCGCCTGCAACGGCTCGGGGCAGCTCCTCGGCGCCGGCTCGACCGCGCAGGCGAACGCGATCGACCTCTGGAAGACCACCTTCGGTGACGCCTGCCCGGACATCACGGTCAACTACGGCGGCGGCGGCTCGGGCGCCGGCGTGCAGCAGTTCAACCAGGGCAAGGTGGCGTTCGCGGGATCCGACGCGGCGCTGAAGCCCGCCGAGATCGATGCCTCGAAGCAGGTCTGCAGCGGCGGCCAGGCCATCGACCTGCCGATGGTGGCCGGCCTCGTCTCGATCGTCTTCAACGTGGAGGGCGTGGACAAGCTGGTCCTCGACGGCCCGACCATCGCCAAGATCTTCGATTCGCAGATCACCCAGTGGAACGATCCGGCGATCACCGCCCTCAACCCCGGAGTCGACCTGCCGGACGCCGCGATCCAGGCGATCCACCGCTCGGACGACGTGCGTCTCGCGCTCGTGCCAGGCGGCACCGGCGTACACCGCCACGGCGCTCGGCAGCGCGGCGGCGTCCCGCGGCACCCGGGTGCGCAGCGC
>NZ_JBEYVJ010000170.1:0-15562 GCF_040643935.1 Kitasatospora sp. NPDC047058
GTACCGCCGCGGCCTTCGGGGGGCAACGGGCCGGGCGGGCCCCGCGGGCCCGCCGGCAACCCGGTCGGAGGCGCCATCTCCGGGGTCCGGTGGGTGCACCGCCCGGGTGCCTGACACCATGGCACCGAGATCACGACACCGTGACACCCTCGGAGGAGTCAGCACCATGAGCAGCACGCACTACGACGTCGTCGTCCTCGGAGCCGGCCCCGGCGGCTACACCGCCGCCGTCCGCGCCGCCCAGCTGGGCCTGCGCGCCGCCGTCATCGAGGCCAAGTACTGGGGCGGCGTCTGCCTGAACGTCGGCTGCATCCCCTCCAAGGCGCTGCTGCGCAACGCCGAGCTGGCACACATCTTCACCAAGGAGGCCAAGACCTTCGGCATCAAGGTCGAGGGCCAGGTCAGCTTCGACTTCGGCGAGGCCTTCCGCCGCAGCCGCTCGGTCGCCGACGGCCGGGTCAAGGGCGTCCACTACCTGATGAAGAAGAACGGCATCACCGAGTACGACGGCCGTGGCACCTTCGTCGACGACCGCACCCTGCAGGTCGCGCTCACCGCCGGCGGCTTCGAGATGGTCACCTTCGACCACTGCATCATCGCCGCCGGCGCCACCACCCGCCTGCTGCCCGGCACCAGCCTCAGCGACCGCGTGGTCACCTACGAGGAGCAGATCCTCACCGAGGAGCTGCCCGCCAGCATCATCATCGCGGGCGCCGGCGCGATCGGCGTCGAGTTCGCCTACGTGCTGCACAACTACGGCGTCAAGGTCACCATCGTCGAGTTCCTGGACCGGATGGTCCCGCTGGAGGACGCCGACGTCTCCGCCGAACTGGCCAAGCAGTACCGCAAGCTCGGCATCGAGGTGCTCACCTCGACCCGCGTCGACTCGATCGACGACAAGGACCCGGCCGCCCCGGTCCGCGTCACCGTCACCACCAAGGACGGGCAGCAGAAGGTCCTGGAGGCCGACAAGGTCCTCCAGGCGATCGGCTTCGCGCCCCGCATCCACGGCTACGGCCTGGAGAACACCGGCGTGAAGCTCACCGAGCGCGGCGCCATCGCCGTCGACGGCCGCGGCCGCACCAACGTCGAGCACATCTTCGCCATCGGCGACGTCACCGCCAAGCTGATGCTCGCCCACGCGGCCGAGTCGATGGCCGTCATCGCCGCCGAGACCATCGGCGGGGCCGAGACCATGGAGCTCGACTTCGCGATGATCCCGCGCGCCACCTACTGCCAGCCGCAGATCGCCAGCTTCGGCTACACCGAGGCCCAGGCGCGCGAGCTCGGCTACGACGTCAAGGTCGCCAAGTTCCCCTTCACCGCCAACGGCAAGGCGCACGGCCTCGGCCACCCGATCGGCTTCGTCAAGGTCATCTGCGACGACAAGTACGGCGAGCTGCTCGGCGCCCACCTGATCGGCCCCGAGGTCACCGAGCTGCTCCCCGAGCTGACCCTCGCCCAGCAGTGGGACCTCACCGTCCACGAGGTCGCCCGCAACGTCCACGCCCACCCGACGCTGGGCGAGGCCGTCAAGGAGGCCATCCACGGCCTGGCCGGCCACATGATCAACATGTGACGACGGCCCGCTGCCGCATCCCGTCCGGCGAAGGCCCCGCGCCCTTGCCGGACGGGAGACCGGCCCGGGCGCCCGCCGTCGGGTCTCCGCGGCGGTCGGTCTCCGCCTGCGTGGGCCCGGGGGCCCGTGCCGGCGAAATCGCTTGCCGGTCCCGGAGCCGGGTGGCTAGCGTCGCTGATCATGACTCCGGTTCTGCGCACCGAGCGACTGCTCCTGGACCCCTACGTCCCCGAGGACGAAGCGGATTTCGTGGCCCTGTTCCAGGACCCGAGGGTGTCCCGGTGGATGGGGGACGGCCCCGTGTCCGAGGAGGACGACCGGGCCCTGTTCGGGCGGATCTTCACCAAGGTCTACGCCCAGGACCTGTTCGACGTCTGGGCCGTCCGCAGGGACGGCCGGCTGATCGGGCACGCCGAGATCAAGCCGAGCGATGCGGTCGGCGGCCACGAGATCGTCTACGGGCTGGCCCCGGCGGCGTGGGGGTCGGGCCTCGGGACCGAACTGGCGCAGGCCGTCGTGGCCCACGGCTTCGACACCCTCGGGCTGACCGAGGTGCACGCCACCGTGGCCGCGCCGAACACCGCGTCGCTGACCCTGCTGGACCGGATCGGCTTCGAACACGTCCGGGACATCGGCGAGGACGACGGCAGCACCACACGCGTGCTGACCCGGCGCCGGTCCACCGTCGCGGAGTCCCGCGGCTGACCGCGCCGGCGTCCTTCCGGCCGTGGGTGTGCGCCCTAGTCAGGCGCGTTCCGACACGAGCCGGACGACATCGTCGGCACAGCCGTACGACAGGGTCACACCGGCCCCGCCATGGCCGTAGCAGTGGACGACGAGGCCGCGGCCCGCGTGGTCCTCGGCCTCCAGCCGCACGGCGGGCCGGGCCGGGCGCAGCCCGACGCGGTGGCCGAGGATCCGGGCCCCGGCGACCTGGGGCACGAGTGCGGAACAGCGTTCCAGAATGGCCGACGCGGTTTCCGGCCGGACGGCACGGTCCTCGTCGCTCTCCTCGGCGGTGCCACCGAGGACGATCGTGCCGGCACGGGGAACGACGTAGGTCGGCCGGCGCGGGTCGCTCTGGTCGAGCGTCCACGCGTCGAGGCCGTTCTGTTCCACGATGACGACCTGGCCGCGGACCGGCGTCATGGTGAGGTCGTGGACGAGCTCCCGGGCACCCAGCCCGGTGCAGTTGACGACGGCGTCGACGCCGGCGAGCGCGTCCGTGAGATGCCGGACCCGCCCCCAGGTGACGCCGACGCCCAGCGAGCGGACGCGGTCGAGCAGCCAGGCGAGGTGCGTCCCCATGTCCACGACCGGCGCGGCGAACGTCAGGCCGTCCGCGTAGCCCGTCGGGAGCCCGGCCGGCGGGACCCGCTCCAGCGTCGGCACCGCGTCGGCCCACCACGGGTCCCCGGTGGGCCGGGGGAACAGCTCACGTCCGGTCCGCAGGCTCACCCCGGTGTCCGGCCGGTCCAGCATGCCCGCCAGCACCTCGTACGTGCGGGCGGCCCAGCGGGTGACGGCTTGCTCGGGTAACGCCCGGTAGGGGTACCACAGCGCCGCCGCCACGGACGACGTGGTGTTCTCGGGCCGGTCGGCGGCGACCAGTTCGACCTCGTGACCGGCCTCGCGCAGGCGCAGCGCACAGGCGAGCCCGACGATGCCCGCGCCGACGACCCTGACCTTCATGCGGCCATTGTCGGCCGCATCCGGGCCGGACGCCAGTAACGACCGCCGGTAAGCACTGTGGGCGCTCGCACGCTCCTCTGAGTACCGGTACTCAGGCGGGAAGGCCGTCCGAGCTGGTGGAATGGCGCGATGAGCACAGCCCACAACGCCCTGGACACCCGCGACCCGAAGTGGTGGCGCTACCCGGCGGCCGCAACCCTCGTGATACCGCTCTGCTGGATGGCCCTGCTGGTCCTCACGGTCAGCGACTCCCTCTTCAGCTACTGCGCCCTGAACGCGGGATGCGACGACGGAAGCCGGGACGCCCACCACCGCATCGCCGTCGGACTCGGCTACGCCCAACTGGCCCTGGCCCTGGCCTCGTGGCCGATGCCCCTGAGCCGCCGCTGGTCGATCGTCCGGTTCGTCCTCGCCGCGTTCTCCGCCATGTGCGGCCTCGGTGCCCTGGTGGCGGTTCTCATCCCGTGAGCTCCTGCCCCTGCCCCGCCGCCTACCGCCCCAACACCGGTGCCAGCGCCAGGCCCAGGCGCTCCAGCCACTCCTCGGCCGTGCCCCGTACCTGCGGGTGGCCGGCGCGGAACTCCTCCCAGTCCACGGACCACAGCGCCACCGCGTCCAGGCGCAGGGCCTCTGCGACCGTCGTGTTGCCCGGCTCGCGGCGGAACACCCTGCGCAGCAGCCGCGGGGACAGCCTCGTGGCTCCGGCCTCGGCGAGGAGTACGGCGTCGTAGAGGTCCTTGGCCTGTGCCCGGCCCTCCGCGGCGCAGTCGGCGTGCAGCCACAGCAGCTTCCAGGCGAGCGACAGTTCACGGCCCGCCGTCCGCACGACGGCCGGCCCGCCGCCGTCACCGCGGGGTACCGCCGTCCACACGGGGGCCTCGGGGAGCCACTCGTCGAGGGCGAAGTCCAGCCGCACCTCGCCGGGCGGGAGGCCCTCCGCCTCCCAGGGGATGACCAGGCGTACGCCCGGGGTGTCGTACGGCGCGTAGGTCCAGGTGCCGCCGTTCCGGGCGGCGTCCGCGTCGAGTACCAGCCCCGGCGCGGCCGTCGGTTGGTCACGCACCAGGTCGAGCAGGGTCTCGTGGGGCAGGCAGGGCTCCGGATCCGGGTCGAGGATCCACTGCAGCCCCTCGGGCGGGACCACGGGCCGGAGGCCCCGGGTGTCGAACTCCTCGAACGTCCAGATCTCGTACCGGGCGGCGCCGTCGGCCGCCTCCGGCCACTGCTGCACGGTCGCCACCTCCTCGACGTGCGGATACGGGTGCTCGGGATCGACCGGGAGGAGGAGGTCCGGGGAAACGATCCAGTCGAGGTCCGCCGGCTCCCGCGCCTCGGCCCCCACCCACGCCTGCATCACCATGCTCCCCCGCAGCACCAGGGCGTCACCCAGCGGGGATCCGGCGACGAGACCGAGGAGGTGGTCGAGCACGGCCCGGTGCGCGGTGCGCCGGCGTTCGTCCTCCGCGGAGCCGGTCACCGGGCGTCCGTCCGCTCGTCGATCCAGCCGCTGTCCAGGGCCGGGCGGTCGTCGTGCACGACGAACTCCTCCTCGACCTCGACGGCCTGGAACCCCGCTGCCGCGAGGGCGTGGAGAAGGGCGTCGAGACGGCGTCGGGCCTCGGGGCGGCCGACGCCACGGCAGCGTTGGGTGACGAAGCGTTCGTGGCCCCGGTCCAGGTCGCGGCGGGCGTTGCGCGACACATGGGCGGCGTGCCGCTCGGCGAGGACGCGCACCGCCGCCACCTCGGTCCCGTCGAGGAGGGCGAGCTTGACGTGGTGCTCGAAGTAGCAGCCGGGAGGGAGCCCCGCGGCCTCGGCGGCCGTTCGCGGCACGTCCTCGTTCCACGGGGCCGCCTCGATCTTCACCCGGGCGACGCCGAACCCTTCGCCACGCAGCCGCTCGACCCACGTCAGCGCGGCGCTCCGCTGTGCCTGCAGCGCACCGCGGCCGCGCACCGTCACCATCGGCTGGTCGGTCGTCGCACCCCGGTCGAGCACGATCCGGGTGTACTTCACCCGGTGGCGCTCCGCCCAGCTGCGGATGCGGCCCTCGTCACCGGCCGCGGAGGTGCACACCACCGTGAGATGGGTCTCGAACTCACCCGCGAAATCCTTCACTACCGCCCCGCACTCGCCCGTCTCCTGCCAGGACCGCACTGTACTGACCGCCACTGACACGGAACCGCCGGATCCGGACCGTCGGCGGGCGCCCGGCGGGTACGGTCGGACAGGCCTCAGCGCCGGCGCTCGATCACGGCCGTGATCGCGAGGAACAGCAGCATCACCGCGACGAACGCCAGGAGCCCCAGGACGAGGGGGATGACGACCAGCTGGACGAGGATGTCCCCGGCGGGGACGATCTGCCCGGGGCGGCGAGCAGGTGGTGGAGCAGCCAGCCAGCGGGCCAGCCGGCGGCGGCGAGCAGGATCAGGGCGCCCCATGGTTGCCGGGTGGCGGGCGGCGGCGTGAGGACGCGCGGGGCGGGGGCCGGGTCGCCGCCGTGGTGCCCGCCGTTGTCCGGACTGCCGTCCACGCTGACGGCATCGACGGGAACGGCACCGGCCGGCGGGGTGGCCGGGGCGGGGACGGAGGCCCAGACGGTGGTGCCGTGGTCGAGGGCGAGCAGGGCCCGGGTGCCGGCAGGGTCCCGGACGAGCCAGCCGGTGGCGGGGGTGAGGTGGCGGCGGTCGGCCTGCAGGGCGGGGCAGCGCAGCATGTCGGGGGCCGGGGCGGTGCCGGCCCGCCGATCGGCGTCGGGGGGCTGTTCCAGGACCATCCGGTGCTCGGTCTCCGGCGTTGGGTCGTCGTCTTCGGCGCCGGGTTCGGGCTCGGGGGTGGGGAGGGTGACCTCGATCGTCGTGCCGGGGACGGCCACGCGCGCCCAGTGCAGCGGTCCGGTCAGGAACGCCTCGCTCCGTGCGCGCGTGGGGGCGGCGCTCGATCCACGCTCGGCGGCCAGCGCGACCAGGGCGGCGGCGAGGGCGACGGAGGCCCAGATCAGGCCGGCGGTGCGGTGCAGCGGGGCGGGCTCCAGGAAGGGTTCGATCTCCCGGTCGGCGAGGGGAGCGGGCGCGCCCGTTCCCGGGACGTGCAGGACCCGGAGCCGGGTGCCGGCCGGGAGGTCCTCCAACGCGCCCGCGTTGGAGAGGTCGATCCGTTCGCCGAGGGTGCCGTCGACCCGGCGCAGGCGGTACAGGGCGTAGCGCGGGTAGGCGGGCAGCGAGTCTCCGTTGACGATCGGGGGCAGGACCTCGAACTCGTCCCAGCGGGCGCCGGCCTCGTCGAGTGCGATCCTGCGCTCGGCCGCCTCGGGGGGAGCGCCGGTGAACGGTGCGTCCAGGGCGGGGACGGCGGCCACCGCGAGCAGGGTGAACGCGCCCGTGCCGAGGGCCCGCCGCCAGGCCCTGCGGCGGATCCGGGTGGTGGCGGCGCGGAGTTCGCCGAGGGCGGGGCGGGGCGTGCCGGGGTCGGTGGGGGTGGCGGGTGCCGCCCTGGGGGCGAGGAAGCCGGCGACCACCCGGAGCGCGGCGAGCGCGAGGGCGGCCGCCGCCGCCCGGGTGAGGAGCGGATCGCCGGAGGGGCTCCACGGGCGTCGAACGGCCAGCGCCACGCAGACCGCCACCGCCGATGCGGTCAGCGCACCGAGCGTCCTGGTGGCGGTGGTGGCGAGGCGCTTCGGGGCGTCCTCGGCACCCGTCGCCGGCGTGTCGGGTTTCTCGGTCACCAGTCCCCCCGGGCCGGTCGTCACCGTGACAGCACCTGCGGTGCGGCAGAGCGAGGCTACCGTGCGAACCCCGGCGGTGTACGGCGTGCGCCGAGATCGGCCGGGTGGCGGGTACCGGTGCGGCAGGTCATGGAGCGCAGCACTCCTGACGCTCCGTCATAACTCATGTCCGGGCACCGTCGACGCCCTCGAAGCCGTCGCACCCGAATCCTGACCCGCGGGCCTCGACCCGCCGCTGCAGGGGTGTTCAGGGCAGCCGGCCCCATGCGGTGATCAGACCGGGGGAGAGGTCGGCGACGGCTCCGGTCGCCAGCGACTCACGGGCCTGGTCGAGGCGTCGGGCGTCGATGATCCCGGTGGCGAGCATCTCCTCGCGGGTGCGGTCCCAGGTGTCCAGCCAGAAGGCGGTGATCGGGGCACCGGCGACCAGGGGCGGGACGGACACCTCGGCGCCGACCTCGGTGAGCCCGAGCCCGTGCAGCAGCCGCGGATAGTCGGGTGTCCAGGTGACATCGGTGCCGATGGACGTCCTCAGCGCCTGCCACATCGCGCGCATCGCCAGCCGGTACGGGGTGTCGGGCGGGCCGGCCGTGGTGAGGTCGACGGCGTCCCCGAGGACCAGGTGCCCGCCCGGGGCGAGGAGGTCCCGCAGGCGGGCCATCACCCGGTACCGCTCCGGCAGGTGCATCAGCACGAAACGTGCGTGGACCAGGTCGAACCGGCCGGGGTCGAAGTCCGGCGCGGTGATGTCGGCGGCGTGCGTCCGCAGGACCCCGCCCGCGTGCGGCTCGACGAAGCGCACGTCCCGGTCGACGGCGAGGACCTCGTCGGCGCCGGCGGCCGTCGCCAGCCAGCGTGCGATGGTGCCGGTGCCGGCACCCACCTCGCAGCAGCGGACCCCGGGGCCCACCCCGAGGGCGAGGAGGCGCGCCCGGGTGACGTGGTCGTACGCGAGGGAGCCGAGGTCGATGCGCTCGCCCTCACCGGGCCGCCACGGCTCGAAGACGGACTCGCCGTACCCGCCGGCGCCCGTGGCCGGGCCCGGCGCAGCCGGGTCAGTGGACATCGCGCGGTCCTCCGTCCTGCCGTTCGCGGGCGGTGGCAGCCCTTCCGCCGCCGCCCCCGATCCGCGCTGTGGACGCTGACGAGCGTATCGGAGGCCGGCCGTCGCCGCCGGTCGGAGCCGGGCCGTGCGCGGGCGGATCACGCGGCGAGGACGAGGTACGGGGGCGGGTCCTGTACGAGCGGGCCCGGACGTGGGTGACCACGGGCCGCGGAAAGCAGAGGATCAGGCCGACCGCGGGTGGTGCCGCGGGAGCGCGAATATCGGTGGCCCCGGTGTCCGTGTGACCTGGCATCATGTGCGGCGGATGTGAGGGGAGGCACCCATGGCACTGGACGAGCGCACCGCGGACGCGGTCGGGTACCTGTTGCGGCTGGTGGACGAGGCGACGGCCGGGCGGGTCCGGGCCCGGCTCGCGCTCGGCGCCGAGGGCGCGGGTGCCCGCCGGGCCGGGGACGACTGGGACCCGCAGGTCCGTCGGCAGCTGCGCGCCGCCCCGGCGTCGGTGCGGTTCTGGCTGCTGCAGGCGGACGACCCGGCCGTCAACCGGCTGCTGTTCGACCTGGAGCTGCTGCCCCCCGGCCTCAACCACGACGTGGTCGACGGGGTCGCCTTCGCCCCCGGCTCCCCGGACCGCGGCCGGTCCGGCGTGCTCCGGCACGACCTGCCGGCGTTCGGTCCGGACGACCCCCGGCGCGGCCGGGAGACGGACCTGCCCGGGATCCTGGCGGCCCTGTACGCGGCCGAGGCCGCCGGCAAGCCGCTGCGCCCGTCGCGCCGCGCCGCCGCCGAGGTCCGCAGTGCGTACTGGCCGGAGGTCCTCGCCGCCCACCGGGCCGAGCCGCTGCCCGGGTACGCGCGCTGGGCGCTCGCCGAGCGGATCGACTGCCCGGCGGAGCTGCGGGCGAGCTTCGGCACGCATCCGAAGTTCGCCAACCGGCTGAGGGCCGCGGGGATCATCGAGGAGCTGGGTGACCTGGTCACCGCCGTCGAGCCGGCCCGCGCGGCGATGCCGCTGCTGAGCCTGGTGTCCCGGATCAAGCCGGGGGCGGTGGCGGCCGGCGTGGAGGTGCTGCGGCCGCTGGTCGACGCCGAACTCGGCCGCAACGTCGAGGCGTGGGCCGTGCTCGCCCAGCTGCTGCCGGAGTTCGTCGGCAGCGTCGCCGAACTGCTCCCCCTGGCGGGTGCCGTCGCCGGTCCGATGCGGGAGGAGCCGCCGACGTCCGGCCTCGGACACCCCGGCCCCGCACACCCCGTCCCCGCAGAGGCCGTCCCCGCCCACGCCGCTGCCGGATCCGCGGGCCGGCCATGACGTTCGGCCTCACCCGCCCGCCGGTGGTGTCGCTCACCGACCGCAGGGCACTGGAGGGTTGGCGGCCGGCCGCGTCCGCGACGCTGGCCGAGGCGCACCGGCTCAAGGAGGCGGCGCTGCTGGACTTCGGCCTGACCGAGTCCGCGGTGGCGTCCTGGCTGTACGCCAAGTGCCACCACCAGGTGGCCACCACCGCCGTCGACACCGCCGCGGTGGTCGCCTCCGGCGACGGCAGCTGCCTGCTGCTGTACAACCCGGACTTCTTCGTCGCCCTCGGCATCGAGGGCGTCAAGTTCGTGCTGTTCCACGAGGCGCGGCACCTGGTGCAGCGGCACCTGTACGCCGACCCCGAACTGCGCGCCGACCCGGTGTACCGGCTGGCGACCGAGGTCACCATCAACCACGTCGCACTGCTCCGGCTCGGCCGGGACCGGCTCCCGCCGCTGGCCGGCAGCCCGGTCGGCATCGACCCGCGCGAGATCCACCGCGGGTACGTCGCCGACCTGGCCGAGCAGGGCCTGACCGCGCTCCCGTACGAGGCCTTCGTGGAGACCGACCAGACCGTTCACGCCGAGCTCGGCCGGATGCGCCGGCCGCCGGTGCCGCGCTGTCTGTGCATCCACGAGAGCGGCCTCGACGTGCCCGCCGACCAGGAGACCGTGGACGCGATCGGCTCCTCGGTGCTGCTCAACACACTGCTGGCGGCCCGGCGCGGCCACACCGTCGCCGAGCGCGAACTGCGGGACCTGATGGACCGCTCCGAGGGCGGCTCCGAGCGGGCGTCCCGGCTGTGGGGCACCCTCGGCGCGGGCGCGCTGCGCGGCCGGACCAGCCCGACCCGCCGGGTCGACTGGTGGCAGCGCTGGCTGGTGGACGTGCTCGGCAGCCGGCTCGCCGAGGGCGAGCGACTGGTCTACCCGAAGAAGCGCGGCGCGCTGCTGGCCGCCCTCGGGCAGCCGCCGATGCTGTCCCGGCGCGGCCCGGTCCGCCGCAAGGTGCTGGTCATCGCGTACGACACCTCCGGCTCGATGCCGCAGCACGTCGTCGACTGGCTGACCCACCTGGTCGGCCGGATCGACGACGTGGAGGCGCACTGGCTGTCCTTCGACGGCGTGGTGATGCCGTTCCGGGCGGGCGAGAGGGTGTACGGAGGGGGCGGCACCAGCTTCCAGGCCGTCGCCGACTGGGTCGAGGGCCGCAGCGCCACCCCGGACGGCACCCGGTTCGAGGAGCGGCCGGACGCCGTGGTGGTGCTCACCGACGGCTACGCCCCGCACATCACCCCCGCCGAGCCCGACAAGTGGATCTGGCTGATCACCGAGGGCGGCGACGACTGGCCCGACCACCACGACCCGCAGATGGCCTGCCACCGCGTCACCACAGGAGCGTCATGAGCACCACCGCAGCGCCGGCCCGGCCCTGGCGGGCCAACGCCACCTACCCGGCCCCGCCCGAGGGCGGCGCCGGACCCTCCCGCCTGGAGTCCTTCATCGACGCGATGATCGACCTCGGGCAGACCGGGCAGGTCTTCGGCGAGCACGGCATCGGCAAGACCTCCACCTTCCACACCCGGATCGCCGAGGCCCACCCCGACGCCGAGCTGGTCGTGGTGCCCGCGGCCAACCTGACCCCCGACGACCTGCTCGCCAACGCGCCGGTGCGCGACGCGGCCACCGGCGAACTGGTCCTCCGCCAGCTGGTGATGAGCCAGCTCAGGCCCGGCCGGCCGTTCGTGCTGCTGATCGACGACTCGCTGCAGGCCGGCGACACCATCCAGTCGCAGCTGATGCAGATCGCCTGCAACTGGACCCTCGGCGAGCACGACCTGCGGGCGCTCGGCTGCATCGGCGTCTTCCTCACCGACAACGAGTCGCTGGCCGAGACCAGCGCCCGGCGCAGCGACCTGGCGATCCTGGACCGGATGGTCACCATCAGGATCACCGCCAACGACACCGCCTGGCGGCACAGCCTGGCCACCCGTTTCCCGGACTGGGACCTCAAGCCGGTCTTCCGGCTGTGGGCCTCGCTCACCCCCGGCACCCGCGAGCTGCTGTCGCCGCGCACCCTGGAGCACGTCCTCGCCAACGCCCGCGAGGGCTTCCCGCTGGTCTGGGGCCTGCCGCTGGTCAACGGCGAGCGGCTGCGGCTGGCCGAGCCCCGCCCGGACGGCGCGCCCGGCCCCGACCGGACCGAGGAGATCCTCGACCGGATCGCCCGCGCCCTCGGCGTGCCCAACCCCGGCTCGATAGCCGACCCGGTCCGGCGGCTGGTCCGGGCCGCCCTCGCCAACCGCTGGGCGATCCTGCTGCAGGGGCCGCCCGGCTGCGGGAAGACCGAGCTGGTCCGTCAGCTGACCCGCGAGCACCTCGGCCGGGACGCCCTCTACTTCTCCCTGCCGGTCACCAACGTCGAGGACCTCTGCGCGCCCGTGCCCACCGCCGACGGCGCACTGGAGAACCTGCTCGCCGCCGGCTTCCTCGGCCCCCAGCCCAAGGCGGTGATCTGGGACGAGTACAACCGGCCCAAGGACAAGGCCGCCTTCGCCAAACTGATGGAGATCACCCAGGAGTGGTCCGTCGCCGGCCGGCCGATCGAGGGCCTGCGGGCCCAGATCGCCCTGCAGAACCCGCCGTACCACCTCGGCCGCAAGCTGATGGTGGCGCGCAACAACATCGCCCAGGCCACCCGCTTCACCGCCTCGGTGTCCGTCGACCCGGCCGACATCCCCGCCAACGAGTGGCTGATCGCCCGCTACGGCCCGGTCGCCGAGACCGTCCTCGAATGGTGGAAGAACGACCTGGACGAGGACGGCCGCGGCTGGATCACCAAGCGCACCATGGAACGGCTGATCAAGCTCCACCAGCGCGGCCTGCCGCTGGAGATGGGCACCGTCTACCTCGGCGACGGCGAGTACGCGCCGGTCCCGCTCACCTCCCTGCTGCTCCGGCTGGAGGGCCGGCGGGTCACCGGCCTGCAGGAGATCGCCCGGGAGGCCGACGAGTGGGTGGCCCGGCTGCGGCGCGCCGCCGAAGGGTCCGGTGAGGGCGACAACGACACCGACCTGGTCCACCAGGCCATCGCCAACGCCGAGCTGTCCCAGCTGGAGAAGCACCGCAAGGCCGTGGTCCGGCTGGTGGCGCTGCTGCCGCCGAAGCTGCGCTCGACCTACCTGGTCGGCGCCTCGGCGGAGCATCAGCGGTACTGGATGGGGGTGTTCGCGGCGATGCGGCGCTGAGCCGGCCCGGTGCCCGGGCGCTCACCGGCCGGGCCGGTGGCGGGTGCCGGGCAGGTGGCGGGGCCGGGATCGGTGGCCGGGCCCGGACAGGTGGCGGGGCTCGGGCGGGTGGCGGGGCCGGTCGGATTCGAACCGACGTGTCCCGGTTCTGGAGACCGGTGCGCCTGCCTCTGCGCTACGGCCCCGCCGGGGACCAGCGTACCGGTCGTCACCACGCCGCCTCCTGGTAGTCCTTCAGGAAGACGCCCGAGAGCGGGTCGCCCGCCTCGCCGCGCACGATCGGGTCGTAGACCCGGGCCGCGCCGTCGACGATGTCCAGCGGGGTGCGGAAGCCGTGCGCCGCCATCCGGGCCTTCTTCGGCGCCGGGTTCTCGTCGGTGATCCAGCCGGTGTCGACCGCGCACATGTGCACGCCCTGCCCGGCGAGTTCGGCGGCGCTGGTGCGGGTCAGCATGTTGAGCGCGGCCTTGGCCATGTTGGTGTGCGGGTGACCCGCCGTCTTGTTGCGGACGGTGAAGCGGCCCTCCACCGCGGTGACGTTGACGATGTAGCGGTTCGGCCGGGGCGAGGCCAGCAGCAGCGGCAGCAGCCGGTCGCAGAGGAGCGCCGGCGCCAGCGCGTTGACCAGCTGCGTCTCCAGCACCTCCGCCGGGTCGAGCCCGCCGAGCGTGGCCGACCACGAGTTCTGCGGTGCGGTGTCCGGCAGCAGCCCGGCCTCGTCGGCGAGCGGCAGGACCTCGGCCGTGCCCGCCGCCGACTCCAGCTCGGCGGCCGGCCAGGCAGCGGTCAGCGCCGGCATCGGACGGAACCCGGGCGCGTGCGAGACCGCTGCGCCCGGCGGGAGTTCGCCGTGCTCGCCGGCGGTCAGCAGGGCGTACGCCTCGGGCGGGCGGCGCAGCGTCTGGGCGGCGTTGTTGACCAGGATGTCCAGCGGCCGGCCCTCCGCGCGCAGCCGTTCGCACAGGGCGAGCACCTGCCGCGGGTCGCGCAGGTCGATGCCCACCACGCTCAGCCGGTCGAACCAGCCCTCGCTGCCCGGCGCCGCCCGGAACCGCCGGACCGTGTCGTGCGGGAAGCGGCTGGTCACGATCAGCTCCGCGCCGTCCCGCAGCATCATCAGCGCCAGCTGGAAGCCGATCTTCACCCGGCCGCCGGTCAGCAGCACCCGCCGCCCGCGCAGATCGGTGGCCAGCTCCCGCCGGGAGGTGTTGTCGGCCGCGCACTGCGGGCAGAGCCGGTGGTAGAAGGCGTCGACCTGGCGGTACGGGGACTTGCAGACGTAGCAGCGCTGCGAACGCCGCAGCTCGCCGACGGGCGCGCCCTGCGCCGGGACGGCGAGCGGGGCGTCCTCGCGGCGGTCCGCGTCACCGGTGGCGGTGGCGGCGATCAGCTCGGCGTCCGCGCGGCCGGCCGCATCGCGGCGGACCTGGCGCCGCCGGCGCCGCCCCTCCCGGACGAAGGACTCGGCGATCCGCTCGGCCCGCAGCCGCACCGGGTGGTCCTCCGGCAGCCCGCGCAGCCGTCCCACCGTCTCGGCGTAGGCGGCCAGTTCGGCCTCGTCCACCCCGGCGTCGCCCACCCCGATGTCGCCCGCCTCGGCCCCGGCCGCCTCCGTCCCGTCCACCGCGGTCTGTTCCATCGCCCCTCCGTACGCCGTGCACGCCGTGCCGATCGGCGCCCCCGGCCGGATTCGAACCGGCGTCCTCCACCTTGTGGGGGTGGCTGCGCCTGCCTCTGCGCTACGGGAGCCCGCTGTGTGCCGGGGGCCGGATTCGAACCGGCGTGATCCTCGATGCAGTCGAGGCGCGTCTGCCCCTGCGCTACGCCCGGCAACGGATACGGATGCTAGCGGCCGCGCCGCACGTCGCGGCGGGCGGGTGGGGGATGCCGCCCGGGGGCGGGATTCGAACCCGCGTGGTCTGCCTTGGCAAGGCAGTGCGACTGCCCCTGCGCTACGCCCGGGCGGCGGTACGGATGATATCCCCGGGCCGGAGCGGCGGACGGCGGACGGCCGCCGGGCCCGGCCCGGGGAGACGGCGGCCTACATGGGCGCCGGCGGGAACGCGGTGAGCTCGAACTCCCGGTGCGCCTTGGCGTCCAGGGCCAGCGGCAGCCGGATGCGCCCGGCCGCCACCATGCGCCGGACCGCGGTGCGGCTGAGTCCGAGCCCGAGCATGAGCAGCCGTTCCACGCGGACCGGCGCGGGCAGCTCGAAGCCGACCAGGACCTTGAGCGGTGCCGGGTCGTCAGGGGCGAAGCGGGGCGCAGGGGCCTCCAGCGCCCAGGTGCCGGTCCAGTCGAGGCGGTATCCGTTCTTCGCGGCGAACGACGTGCTCATCGCCAGCTCCCGCACCACGGCCGGGTCGTTGTTCTCGTACGCCACCAGACGGGCGGGCTCCAGCGACGAGACGTGGGCGCGTTCGTGGACGGGCACCTTCGAGGTCCGGTCACACACTGCACAGCTCAGCAGCAGCCAGACGTCGAGGAGCTTGCCGCTCGCGTTGACGCGGATCTTCCCCGAGGGGCGGTGCCGCGTGCCGGGGCAGTCCGGGCAGGGCCGGACGACGGCGGGCAGGCCGGACTGACGCACGGCCCACAGGGCCTTGCGGTCGGTATTCATATGGGTGGTTGCTTTCAGGACTCAGCAGGAGCTCTCGCAGGCCGGGCCGCGGCTCCTGGACATGACGGATGCACACGAGGGCGCGAGTCATCGCCCCGGGGCCGAGTGGTCAGGCCCGGGGTCGACCGCGCGACAGGTCGGTCGTTGCTACGTGGCAGCCGTCAGAAGTCCATGCGGGTGATGGTGGTGGAGGGCACGGCCCGCGGGCAACTGGTTTTTCCGCCCCCCGGCGGAGATCCCCGCGGAGAGCCGCGAGCGGCGGGGGGGGGGGGGCCGCCGCGGGGGGCCCCCGCCGCCCCGGGGCGCCCTCGCCCGCTCGCCCGGCGCCCGGTTCGAG
>NZ_JBEYVJ010000171.1:0-15426 GCF_040643935.1 Kitasatospora sp. NPDC047058
GAGCGATGGGGTGACGCAGGAAGGTAGTCCAGCCCGGGCGGTGGTTGTCCCGGGCGGCGGCCGCGAGCAGCGGGCCCATGCCGAGGGCGCCGCGCAGCACGCCGCCCCACGGGAACGGTCCGGTCTGCCGTCGCAACGGATGGAGCAGCCAGTCCGGCGGTGTGATCTCCGGTCGGTGCACGCTCCCCCTCGGTCGGCCTGGTGCCGGTCTCCCCGAACCGTACCCCGGCCGGCTTACCGCGCCGCTGCCTGCGGGTAACGCCCCCGTTTCACGGAGGGCTCCGGTTGAGAAGACGGCGGCGCCGACGGAACTCCGGCCCGGACCCGGACGGCCGGGGCCCGGAGGGCCGGGGGCGCCCCGCGCCGTTCCGCAGCGGGCGCGTTCACCCCCGGCAGGCCGGACGGCCGAGCGACCGGCAGGACCGGGTGGCGGCCCGGGTGGCGGCCCAGGTGACGGCCGCCGCGCAGGTGGCGCCGAGGACGGAGCCGGCCACCACGTCGCCGGGGTAGTGCACGCCGGTGTGCACCCGGGAGTAGCCCACGGCACCGGCGAGCACGCCGAGCGGGAAGGCGGCCTCCGGCAGGCCGGCGCCGACCGCCACCGCGAAGGCGACGGCGGAGGCGGTGTGCCCGGAGGGGAAGGAGGTCGAGGCCGGCATCGGCACGTGCCGGCCCGTCACCACCTCGGCGGCCACCCGGTTCGGCCGCGGGCGGCGGACGATCCGCTTGCCCAGCAGGTTGGCCGTCGCGGAGGCCAGGCCGAGCGCGGCGACGCCGCCGAGCGCCGCCCGGCGGGTGCGGCCGGGCCGCAACGCCAGCAGCGCGGCGAGGGTCAGCGAGATCTTGGAGTGGTCGGCCGCCCGGGAGAGCCGACGCAGCCCGACGTCCAGGGCCGGGGTGTCCGCCTTGGCGACGGCGGCGTAGACGACCTGGTCGATCGCGTCCAGGTCGCGCAGCAGCGGGATGAGCGGGACGGGCTCCGTCTCGGGCACGGGGTTCCTCACAGGCACGGGGTTCCTCACGTGGATGGTGTGTCGTGGTCCGGGGACAGCGGGCGGCCGAGGGCGAGGACGATGAGCCGGTTCCAGTCCAGCGGCAGGCTGGTCACGGGCGCCCCCGGGCGGTGCACCGGCACCCGCACGCGAAGCGCCCGCGGGCGGATCTCGCAGCGGACGGGCGGCGTCAGACGCAGCGCTTCGCCGTCCACGGCCACCGCGAGGCCCTCGGCGGCTTCGGAGGTGCCGGTGCCGGTGCCGGTCCCTGCCGCGTCGGCGGCGGTCGCGTCGGTACCCGTCCCGCCCGTGCCCGGGCCGACGACGACCTCGCGGGCCGTCAGCGTCCGCAGGCCCGAGGCCCGGGCGCCGCGCAGGGCGATCTCGGCGGCCTGCACGGCCCCCTCCACCCGGATCCCGAAGACGCCGAGCAGGCCGGTGTCCAGGCGCTGCCGCCGCCCGGCGGCCAGCGGGTCCCCGCCGGTGTACGCGTTGTTGCTGATCAGCAGGGCCTGCTGTCCCTCCAGCCGGACGTCGTCGGCCTGGGCGTTCAGGCGGGCCCCGGCGCCGAGCAGCAGGTCCGGCAGGGCCTCCAGCGCGGTGCCGACCTTGGCGTCCCGGTACTCGGGGCTCTGCACGATCTCCGCGTACGCGCCGAAGGAGACCGTGTTGACGAAGGGCAGGCCGGCCACCGCACCGAGGTCGACGCGCAGTTCCTCACCGTTCGTCAGCGCGTCCAGGCAGGTGGACGGGTCGGTGCGGTCGAGCCCGAGGTCCATGGCGAAGTGGTTCCTCGTCCCGGCGGAGATCACCAGGAACGGCAGGTCGTGCTCCGCGGCGACGGCGGCCACCAGCGCCTGGGTGCCGTCGCCGCCGGCGACGCCGAGCAGGTCCGCACCGTCGGCGACGGCCTGGCGGGCGAGCTCGGCCACGTCCGTCTTGACCGCCGGGTCGAGCACGACGACGCGGGCGCCGAGCCGGCGGGCCTGCTCGGCGAGGCCGAAGCGGGCGACCTTCCCGCCGCCGGAGCGCGGGTTCATGATCAGGACGGGCCGCTCCGGACGGGGCGTCCGGTGCCCGCGCATCGGGCGCGGCGGCCGGACCAGGTGCAGCCCCGAGCGGGCGAGCTGGAGCGCGAGCGCCCACAGCGCCACCGCCCCCAGCACCGGGATCCAGACCCCGGTGGTGGCGTACAGGACCACGACCGTGACCGGGACCGCGACCGCCACCAGGGCGCCGCCCAGCCTCAGCAGCCCGTGGTGGGTCAGTGCCCACCAGACCGCGGCGGCCGTGACGGCCAGCCCGAGCAGCCCGACCAGCGGGACCAGCAGCCCGGCCTTGCCGATCAGGAGCAGCAGCACCGCCACCGCCCCGGCCGCGGCCAGTACCGCCAGACGCGCCAGTGTCCGCGCCCGCGCCAGCCGCCCCGGCCCACTCCGCTCGGTCACCCCAGGCTCCACTTCTCCCACCCTCCGCCGGCTCCGGTCGCGGTTCCGCCACCGACCGGGGCGTGCCCGTTCCCGCCGTTGCCATGCCCACCGGCACACGGCATCCGGCACCCCAACCCTCCTCCGGCCCCGCGTCACCCGCAGGCCGGTCTGCTCCGACCGGGCGACGGGCGGCGCCCACCGCCGGGCACCCACCGACGGGTGCATACGCCGTCAGGCGGCACTCCGGTGGCCGGACGGGCGCTCGCCGCGTGCGCCGCGGGACCGGACCGCCCCGGCGGCACGCCGTGGATGGCGTGGACACGTCATGCGATGGCGCGATTACTGCTTGTGAGGCCTTCCGCCTCGTCCATACGGTGGCTTCGCCGGCTGTCCCCGACAACGGCGGCGCCGGCCGTCCGGAGGGAGGCGCCGTGACCGGCACCGGGGCCGGACGGAGGACACCGGGCGGACCGCCGAGGTGGAGCCGCCCGGGCCGGCGCCGATGGCCGGCGCTCCCGCCCGCCGATGCCCGCGCCGCCGACACCCGCGCCGAGGAGGCCCGACGATGTCCGTCCTGCACGACCTCGCTCCCCGCAGCCGCCGGAGCGAACCCGGCCGCCGCCGGCCGGTCCCGGCCGCCGCCACACCGGCCACCACCACGCCGGCCGGCCCCGGCTACGCCCGGCGGCACGCCGCGGACTACGACCGCTGGTTCGCCGAGTCCGCCGCCACCCCGGCGACGGTCGCCACGCTGGCCTGCCTCGCCGGTCCCGGCCCGGTGCTCGAACTCGGCGTCGGGACCGGCCGGATCGCCCTTCCGCTGGCCCGCACCGGCCTCGACGTCCACGGCATCGAGGCCTCGGAGGCGATGCTCCGGCAGCTGCGCGCCAAGCCCGGCGGCACCGAACTCCCCGTCGTGCTGGGAGACTTCGCCGACGTCCCGGTCGCCGGGCGGTTCACCCTGGTGTACGCGGCCGGCGGCAGCTTCTGCGAACTCCCGGACCGGGACGCCCAGCAGCGCTGCCTCGCCGGGGTCGCGGCGCGGCTCACGCCCGGCGGCCTCCTCGCGCTGGACGCGCACGTCCCGGAGGCGCTCGCGGTCGCCGCCGCGTCCGGCGTGCCGGAGGTCGTCTCCGAGTCCGACGACCACCTCGTCCTCTGCCACCGCCGGATCGACCACGCCACGCAGTCCTGCCGCTCCCACTACCTCGTCCACGAGGGCGGCCGCACCCACCACGTCCGCGTCCGCTCCCGCTACGCCTCGCCCGGCGAACTCGACCTCATGGCCGAGGCGGCCGGACTGCGCCTGATGGCCCGTCACGGCTCGTGGGACAAGGCCCCGTTCACCGGGGACAGCACCTCCCACGTCTCCGTCTACACCCGCCGCTGACGATGCGACTCCCGACGCCACACATCCCCGGCCCCGCCGGGACCGCGACCGGTCCCGGCCGCCCGGCACGGGCTTCCCCGTCCCGCACCACGACGGGCCGCGCCGGCCCAGGCAGGAGAAGAAGCAGGACCGGCCGGAGCCGGGGCATGAGCCCCGACCCCGGCCGGTCCTGCTGTACGGCTGCCGCCGGGTCAGCGCACCGCCGGCCCAAGCGTCGAGGCGAAGCGGGCGAGTTCGGCCACCGCCTGGTCGATCCGGGCGGTCAGCCCGGCCCGCGCGGCCGGGTCGGCGAAGTCGCTGCGCTGCGCCACCAGGTGGGTGGGCACGGCCCAGCCGCCGAGGGCGCGGACCACCGCGCGCAGGTGGTCGCAGGCGCCGGACGCGTTGTGCAGGCTGGTCGCGGTGGCCGCGACCAGGACCGGGCGGTCCGCGAACGCGGTGTCCGGCAGGTGGTCCAGGACGTTCTTCAGCACCCCCGAGAGGCTGCCGTGCTGGACCGGGGTGGCCAGCACCACGGCGTCGGCGGCGGCCACCTCCTTGTGCAGCCGGTCGACCGAAGGGTCCCGCAGCAGTTCGCCGGTGCGGTAGCGGTCCGGGTCGAGGGCGGGCAGCGCGAGCAGCGAGCGGTCGAGCTCGCCGGTCGTCAGGTGCCCGGTGAGCTCGGCCCGTTCGGCGATCAGGCCGGTGAGCGCGTGGCAGCTGGACGTGCCGGCGATGGTGCCGGTGACCAGCAGGAGGTTCACGAGCCCGCCCCGCGTGCGGCCCAGGCGTCCTTGAGGGTGTTCAGGTGCTCCAGGCCGGCCAGCACCTGGTCGGGGTCCACGCCGAAGTCGATCAGGCAGGCCACCTCGTCGATGCCGAGCGCGTCGAGCCGCTCCAGGGTGGCCAGGCCGTCCTCGACGGTGCCGAACAGGCCGCCGGTGTCGAAGTAGCGGTCGAAGGAGCGCTCCACCAGGAAGTCGAGGTCGTCGTCGTCGAGCTCCTCCGGGTCGACACCCGGCAGGATGTCCCCGGCGGCCTTCATGATCAGGCCGATCGAGCTGCGGATGTAGGCGCTGAACGGCCGGCGGACGATCTCCCGGACGGCGTCCCGGTCGGTGCCGAGGAAGGTGTGCAGCATCAGGGCGACCTGGCCGGCCGCACCCCCGGCCCCCGCGGGCAGGGCGGCCCGGTAGGCGGCGATCTTCTTGGCCAGGTCCTCCAGCTCCTGGCCGAGCAGGTGGGTGAGCAGGCCGAGGCCCTGCTCGCCGGCCTGCCGGAAGGTGTCGGGGCTGCCCGCGCTGGTGAGCCAGACCGGGAGCTCGGACTGGACGGGCGCCGGGTAGCTGCGGACCGCGACCGGGTTGCCGTCGCCGTTCGGGAGGGTGACCTCCTCCTGGCGCCAGAGCTTCCGGACGGTCTCGATGGTCTCGGTCAGCACCTCCTTGCGCCCGGCGTAGTTCTCCGGGCGCAGCACGAAGTCGTTGGCGTGCCAGCCGGAGGCGAAGGAGAGGCCCACCCGGCCCTCGGACAGGTTGTCGACGACCGACCACTCCTCGGCGACGCGCACCGGGTGGTGCAGCGGGCCGACCACGCTGCCGGCCCGGATGCCGACGCGCTCGGTGACGGCGGCGAGCGCCGCGCCGGTGACGGCCGGGTTGGGGTACTGGCCGCCGAACTCGTGGAAGTGCCGCTCGGGCGTCCAGACGGCGTTGAAGCCGTGGGTGTCGGCGAACCGCGCGCCTTCGAGCAGCAGCCGGTACTGCTCCCGGCCGCGGCCCTGGCCGTCCGCGAAGTAGAAGAGACTGAAGTGCACTGCCTTGCCCCCCTGTGGCGAAGGTGGATCCGGGCCGGGCGAGAGCCGGCGGCCCGACGGAGCCGGGGCTCCGGTGAGAAAGTGGGTGGGACGGTGTGGCGGACGGTCAGGCCTTGCCGCTGGCGGCCCGCGCCGGTGCCGCGTCGTCGAGTCCCTCGACCTCCACGGCCGGGCGGCGCGAGCTCCGCACCAGCAGCGTGGCCAGCGCCCCGGCCACCAGGACGGCGACCGGCAGCAGGAAGGTGGCGCGGATGGCCCCGGTGGTGTCGTCGTGGACGAGCCGGGCCTGCAGGAGCGCGCCGACCATGGCGCTGCCGAGCAGGCTGCCGCAGAGACGGGTGGTGTTGAACAGGCCGGACGCGGCCCCGGACATGGCCGGCTCGATCTTCTCGAAGGCGACCACGCCGGCCGGGGCGAAGGCCACGCCCATGCCGAGGCCGACGAAGACCAGGCCGGGCAGCAGCACCGTCCAGCTGGAGTCGGCGTTGATCAGGACGGCCAGCAGCCCGATCCCGGCGGCGAACAGCGACAGGCCCGCGATCATCACGTACTTGCCGCCGAAGCGGTCGCAGAGCCGGCCGGAGTACGGTGCCACGAAGACGGAGACGAGCGGCGCGGCCGCGATCAGCAGGCCGGCCTGGAAGGCGCTGAAGTGCTGCACCTCCTGGAGGTACATCGGGGCGAGCAGCAGCATCCCGCCGAGACCGCACGGGAGTGCTCCGACGACCACGGACATCACGGTGAAGTTCCGGTCGCGCAGGATGGCGAACGGCACCAGCGGGTCGCGGTCCTGCCGGCCCCGCTCGACCCAGAGGAACAGGCCGATCACGGCCACGCCGATCAGCATCAGCAGCGGCACGTTGAGCGGGCCCCACAGGGTGCCCCAGTTGTGGGACTCACCCTCCATCAGGCCGTACACCACGCAGAACATGGCGACGGTGAGCAGCACCGAGCCGAGGACGTCGATCCGGGGCTTGCTGGTCGGCTCCAGTGCCGGGATGAAGGCGAGCACCAGGACCGCGCCGATCACCCCGACCGGGATGTTGATGTAGAAGATGCCCCGCCAGCCGAGCCAGGAGACCAGGAAGCCGCCGAGCGTGGGGCCGGCCGCGGCGATGATGCCGGCGAAGGAGCCCCAGACGCCCATCGCGGTGCCGCGCCGTTCGGCCGGGAAGATCTTGGTGATGATCGCCATCGCCTGCGGGGTCTGCAGCGCGGCGCCGACACCCTGGAGGACGCGGGCGGCGATCACCTGGCCGGGCGTCTGGGCGAAGCCGCAGGCCGCCGACGCGACGACGAACACCGCCAGGCCGATCAGGAACATCTTCCGCATGCCGTAGAGGTCGCCGAGCCGGCCGCCGGTGACCAGCAGCACGGCGTAGGAGAGCAGATAGGCGTTGATGATCCAGAGCACCTGGTCGACGCCGGCGCCGAGGCCCTCGCCGAGCGCGGGCACGGCCACGTTGACCGCGGTGGTGTCCAGCAGGACGACCGCCTGGGTGAAGCAGATGGCGAACATCGCCAGCCACGGGTTCCGCTCGCGGTCCGGCAGGCCGGGGCGGCCCGGGCCCGTACTGGTGTCGGTGGTGCTCATCGGACCGCCTCGCTTCGCTCGCTCATGGTTCTCTCCTCGCGGTGACCGGGCCCTGTGGTGGTGGCCCGGCCGTTCGGCCTGCGGGGGCGCGCCCGTCCGGTGGCGCGCCCCGCCGCTGCTGCGCCGGTCAGGCCTGGGCGGCCAGGCTGCGCGGGCGCAGGTCGGTCCAGTTGGCCTCGATGTGGTCGAGGGCGGCCTGCCGGGTGTCGGGGCCGAAGGCGGTCTCCCAGCCGGCCGGGACGGCGACGGTGGTCGGCCAGAGGGAGTGCTGCCCCTCGTCGTTGACCAGGACCAGGTAGCTGCCGTCGGCGTTCTCGAACGGGTTGGTGCTCATCGGGCGTTCCTTTCGGTGGAGCTTCGGTGGAGCGGGGCGGAGCCGGGCCGGCCGCGGTCGACCGGCCCGGCGGGTTGCGGGGTTCAGTCGTTTGCGGTCCGGCGGAGCTCGGCGGCGAGCACCGCACCGATCCGGGAGATCGGCTGCGGACGGGTCATCGCGCCGTGCTCGCAGTCCACCGGGTGGTCGTGGACCGTCCCGGTGACGTGTGCCGCCCATGCGCGGGCGGTCGGGTCGTCGGACGTCTTGTCCGCCGTGGCGGTGAAGAACAGCAGGTCACCGTCGAACCGACGGGGCGTGAACTCCCCCATCAGGTCCGCGTTCCGGACGAACCCTCGGGCCAGGTCCGTCAGCCGTTCCGGGGTCACCCCGGCGAGCGGGCTCTGCTGCCCCCTGAGCAGGTCCAGCGCAAGCTCTGGCGTGAGCGCCTCAACTTCGCCAGTCTGCACCGGGTGGCCGAGCGAGTCAAGGAGATCCGCCAGCGCCTGGTGATCATCCGTCAGACGCCCGCCCCCGCCCGGAGCAGGGTAACTGTCCATCAGCGCGAGCAGCCTAACCTGCTCTCCCCGCTCGCGCAGCCGGACCGCGATCTCGTGCGCGACCGTGCCGCCGAAGGACCACCCCAGCAGGTGGTACGGGCCCTCGGGCTGCACCTCGCGGATCAGCGCGAGGTAGTCCTCGGCCATCTCGGCGAGCGTCGCGGGCGAGGCCTCCGGGTCGGTCAGCGTGCGGGCCTGGAGGCCGTACAGCGGTCGCTGCGGCTCCAGCTCGCGCAGCAGGCCGGAGTACACCCAGGCGATGCCGGCCGCCGGGTGGACGGCGAACAGCGGCGGCAGGGTGCCCTCGGCACGCAGCGGCAGCAGCGTGGCGAAGTCGTCCGCCCAGGGCGCGTCCCCCGCCTCGACCGCGGCCAGCCGCTCGGCGAGCCGGGCCACCGTCGGCGCCTCGAACAGGGCACGGATGCCCAGTTCGGCGCCGGTGGTCTCGCGCAGCCGGGCCGTCAGGCGGGCGGCGAGCAGCGAGTGGCCGCCGAGGTCGAAGAAGCCGTCGTCGATGCCGACCTCGGGCAGGCCGAGCACGTCCGCGAAGGCGGCGCACAGCTCCTTCTCCAGCGCGGTGCGCGGGGCGCGGCCGGTCACGGAGGTGCCGAAGTCCGGCTCCGGCAGCGCCTTGCGGTCGGTCTTGCCACTGGGCGTCAGCGGCAGCGCGTCCAGCACCATGACGACGGTCGGCACCATGTAGTCGGGCAGCGCGTCGGCCAGGAAGGCCCGCACCTCGGCCGGGTCGAGCCCGTCCTCGGCGGCCGGGACGGCGTAGCCGACCAGCCGCTTGACGCCGCCGGCGCCCTCGCTGACCACCACGGCGCCCGCGGCCACGCCGGGGTGCCGCACCAGCGCGGTCTCGATCTCGCCGAGCTCGATCCGGAAGCCGCGCACCTTGACCTGGTGGTCGACCCGGCCGAGGAACTCCAGGTTGCCGTCCGGGCGGCGGCGCACCAGGTCACCGGTGCGGTACATCCGGCTGCCGGCCGGCCCGTACGGGTCGGCGACGAAGCGCTCGGCGGTCATCGCGGGCCGCTGCCAGTAGCCGCGGGCCACGCCGGAGCCGGCGATGTAGAGCTCGCCGGGCACGCCGACCGGGACGGGCCGCAGGCCGGCGTCCAGGACGTGGGTGCGGGCGTTCCAGATCGGGCGGCCGATCGGCGGGGCCTGCGGGGCCGGGCTGAGCGGGTCGCTCATGGTGGCCACCACCGTGGTCTCGGTGGGACCGTACACCTGCATCACGGTGCGGCCCGGGGACCACTTCTCGACCATGTCCGCCGGCAGGGCCTCCCCGCCGACCACGAAGCCGCGCAGCGTGGGCAGGTCGCCGTCGGGCAGCGAGGCGAGCATCGGTGCGACCAGGTCGGTGTGGGTGACGCCGTGCCGGCTGATCAGGTCGTACAGCTCCTGGCCGACGGCCTGCTGGTCCGGTCCGGGCACCACCAGGGCGGCGCCGGAGGACAGCGTCATCACGATGTCGGCCATCGACACGTCGAAGCTGATCGAGACGACGAGCAGGAAGCGGCTGCCCGGGCCGAGGCCGAGCCGGTCGACGTGCGTGCCGGCGGTCGACGCGATGCCCCGGTGGGAGACCACCACGCCCTTGGGGCGGCCGGTGGAGCCGGAGGTGTAGATGACGTAGCCGGGCCGGTCGAGGGTGAGCGGCGCGGTGCGGTCCGCGTCGGCCGGGTCGGTCGCCGGGTACGTCCCGGCGTCGTCGCCGTCGAGCACGATCACCGGCCGGTCGCCGGCGGGGAGCTTGCCGGCGACGGCCCCGGTGGTGAGCACCAGGACGGGGTCGCCGTCGGCGAGCATGTACTCGATGCGGTCGGCCGGGTAGCCGGGGTCGATCGGCAGGTAGGCTGCGCCGGCCTTGGCCACGCCCAGCAGCGCCACGACCATCTCGACCGACCGGGGCAGGGCGAGCGCGACGAACTGCTCCGGCCCGACGCCGAGGCCGATCAGGCGGTGCGCGAGCCGGTTGGCCCGCTCGTTCAGCTCCCGGTAGGAGACCACGGTGTCGCCGAAGACCACCGCGTCGCCGTCCGGGGTGCGGGCCGCCTGGGCCTCGAACAGCTCCGGAAGGGTCGCCGCCGGGACGTCGTGGGCGGTGTCGTTCCAGCCGTGCAGCAGCAGCTCGCGCTCGTCCTCGGCGAGGATCTCCAGGTCGCCGATGCGGCACCCGGGGTCGGCCACCGCGCTCTCCAGCAGCCGCAGCAGGTAGCCGGCGAAGCGCTCGACGGTGCCGCGGTCGAACAGGTCGGCGCTGTACTCGACGACGCCCTCGATGCCGGCGGGCAGGCCGTCCGCACCGCGCCGCTCGACCAGGTCGAGCGCCAGGTCGAACTTGGCCAGCCCGAGCGGGACGATCTCGGCCCGGCCGGTCAGGCCCGGCAGGTCGATCTCGGCGTTCAGGCTCTCCTGGAAGGCCAGCATCACCTGGAACAGCGGGTGGCGGGACAGCGAGCGGGACGGGTTGACCAGCTCGACCAGTCGCTCGAACGGCAGGTCCGGGTGGGCGTAGGCGGCCAGGTCGTGGGTGCGGACCCGGTCCAGCAGCTCGGTGAAGGCCGGGTTGCCGGAGGTGTCGGTACGCAGCACCAGGGTGTTGACGAAGAAGCCGACCAGCTCGTCCAGCGCGTCGTCGGTGCGGGCCGCGATCGGGCTGCCGATCGGGATGTCCTCGCCGGCCCCGAGCCGGGTGAGCAGGGTGGCCAGCGCGGTCTGCAGCAGCATGAACACGGTGGACCCGTTCTCCCGGGCCACCTCCTGCACCCGGCGGTGGAGTGCCGCGTCGATGTGCAGCGGCACGGTGCCGCCCCGGTAGCCGGCGACGGCCGGGCGGGGCCGGTCGGTGGGCAGGTCCAGCTGGTCGGGCAGGCCGGCCAGGGCGGTGCGCCAGAAGCCGAGCTGCTGGGAGAGCTGGCTCTGCTCGTCCTGCTCGCTGCCGAGCACCTCGCGCTGCCACAGCGTGTAGTCGCCGTACTGGACCGGCAGTTCCTCCCACTGCGGGGCGGCGCCGGTGGTCCGGGCGGTGTAGGCGCGGGACAGGTCGCGGGTGAGCGGGGTGGTGGACGGGCCGTCGGCGGCGATGTGGTGCAGCACCAGCAGCAGCACGTGCTGCTGCTCGCCGAGCTCGAACAGGTGAGCGCGCAGCGGGATCCCGGTGGCCAGGTCGAAGCCGCCGCCGGCGGCCTCGTGCAGCTGACCGGCCAGGGTCTCCCGGGTCGCGGCCTGCACGTGGAGCTCGGGGCGGGCCTGCTCGGGGGTGAGGACGAGCTGGTACGGCTCGCCGTCGAAGTCCGGGAACAGGGTGCGCAGCGCCTGGTGGCGCCCGGTCAGGTCGGCCAGCGCCGCGGTGAGCGCGGTGCGGTCGAGCGGGCCGTCGAGGTGCAGGGCGATGGGGATGTTGTAGAGCGGCGAGCCGCCCTCGAAGCGGTTGAGGAACCAGAGCCGGCCCTGCTGGTAGGAGAGCGGCAGCCGCTCGGGCCGCTCGTGGCGGCGCAGCTCCGGGCGGGCACCGGCGGCGCCGGCCAGCCGCTCGGTGAGGCCGGCCACGGTGGGGGCCTCGAACAGGTGGCGGATCTTCAGCTCGGCGTTGAACAGCGCGCGGATGCGGCTGATCAGCCGGATGGCGAGCAGGGAGTGGCCGCCGAGGGCGAAGAAGCTCTCCTCCATCGGCACCGAGGGCAGTCCGAGCACCTCGGCGAACAGGCCGGCGACCAGCTCCTCCTGGACGGTGCGCGCGGCGCGCCCGGCCTGGGCGCCCGGCTCCTCGTCGTGGGCGGGGGCGGGCAGGGCCTTGCGGTCGAGCTTGCCGTTGGGCGTGAGCGGCAGCCGGTCGAGCAGCACCACGGCGCCGGGCACCATGTAGTCGGGCAGCTCGGTGGCGGCATGCCGGCGCAGCTCGGCCGCGTCGGGGGCCGTCTCGTCCGCGGCGGGCACGACGTACCCGACGAGGCGCTTGTCGCCCGGGCGGTCCTCGCGGACCAGGACGGCGGCCTGCGCCACCTTCGGGTGGGAGGCGAGCACGGACTCGATCTCGCCGAGCTCGATCCGGAAGCCGCGCAGCTTGACCTGGTGGTCGACCCGGCCGAGGTACTCGAGGTTGCCGTCGGCGGCCCAGCGGGCCAGGTCGCCGGTGCGGTACATCCGCGAACCGGCGGGGCCGTACGGGTCGGCGGTGAAGCGCTCGGCGGTCAGGCCGGGGCGGCCCAGGTAGCCGCGGGCCAGGCCGTCACCGGCGATGTAGAGCTCGCCGGCCACGCCGGGGGCGGTGAGGGCGAGGTTGCCGTCGAGGATGCGGATCTGGGTGTTGTCGATCGGCCGGCCGATGACGGGTGCGCCGGGGCGCTCGTCCAGCAGGGCCGAGGTGGACCAGATGGTGGTCTCGGTGGGGCCGTACATGTTCCGGACGCCGTCCGAGAGTTCGCGCAGGCGGGCGGCCAGCGCGGGCGGCAGGGCCTCGCCGCCGACCAGGATCCGCACCCCGGCGAGTGCCTGCGGGTGGGAGGCGATCAGCGCCTGCCAGAGCGAGGGGGTGGCCTGCACGACGCGCACGTGCTCGGCCTCGATGAGGGCGGCGAGTGCGGCCGGGTCCTGGACGGTCTCCTTGGCGGCGACCACCAGGGCGGCTCCGGCGAGCAGCGGCAGGTACATCTCCAGCGCCGCGATGTCGAAGGCGATGGTGGTGACGCCGAGCAGCCGGTCCCCGGCGGTCATCGGGACCTGCTCGGCCATGGCGGCGAGGAAGTTGCCGAGCGAGGAGCGCGGCACCACGACGCCCTTGGGCCGGCCGGTGGAGCCGGAGGTGTAGATGACGTACGCCGGGGTGGCCGGGTCGACGGTGATGCCCGGGCTGGTCGCGGGCTGGCCGGCGAGCCGGTCCTCCCGGTCGAGCAGCAGCCGGGGCACGGCACCGTCGGTGGGCGTGTCGGCGGTGGTGACGACCAGGGCGGGGGCCGCGTCCTCCAGCATGTACGCGATCCGCTCGGCCGGGTAGTCCGGGTCCAGCGGCAGGTAGCCGGCGCCGGTCTTGAGGACCGCGAGCAGGGCGGTCACCAGGTCGGCGGTGCGCGGCAGGGCGAGGGCGACGAACTGCTCGGGCCGCACGCCCTCGGCGATCAGCAGGTGGGCGAGGCGGTTGGCGCGCTCGTCGAGCTCGCGGTAGCTGAGCCGCTCGGCGCCGGCGACGACCGCGAGGGCGTCCGGGGTGGCCCGGACGACGGCCTCGAACTGCTCGACCAGGCTCTGCGCGGGCAGGGCGCGGGCGGTGTCGTTCCAGCCGGTCAGCACCTGCTCGCGCTCGTCGTCGGCGAGGACGTCGAGCCCGCCGAGGCGGCTGCCCGGGTCGGCGACGACGGCCTGCAGCAGCCGGCGCAGGCGGGCGATCAGCAGCTCGACGCTGGACCGGTCGTACAGGTCGAGGCTGTACTCGGCGACGCCGGTGATGCCGCCGCCGGGCCGCTCCTCGCAGTAGAACGAGAGGTCGAACTTGGCCGCGTCGAGGGCGACCTCGACCGGCTCGATGGTCAGGCCGGCCAGCTCGTGGTCGGCCGCAGGCGTGTTCTGCAGGGCCAGGAAGACCTGGAACAGCGGGTGGCGGGCCAGCGAGCGGGTCGGGTTCAGCGCCTCGACCAGCCGCTCGAACGGCACGTCCTGGTTGCCGTAGGCGGCCAGGTCGGTGTCGCGGACCCGGCGGATCAGCTCGGTGAAGGCCGGGTCGCCGGAGGTGTCGGTGCGCAGCACCAGGTTGTTGATGAAGAGGCCGACCAGGTCGTCCAGCGCCTCGTCGGTGCGGCCGGCGACGGGGCTGCCGATCGGGATGTCGGTGCCGCCGCCGAGCCGGGTGAGCAGGGTGGCCAGGGCGGCCTGCAGCACCATGAACAGGGTGGCCTGCTCGGAGCGGGCGAGGGCCAGCAGGTCGCGGTGCAGGTCGGCGTCGAGCTCGAACGGCACGCTCTCGCCGCGGTAGCTCGCCCGGGCCGGCCGGGGCCGGTCGGTGGGCAGTTCGAGCTGGTCCGGCAGCCCGTCCAGGGTCTGCCGCCAGTAGTCGAGCTGACGGGCGTACGGGCTGTCCGCGTGCTCCTCGGAGCCGAGCGCGTCCCGCTGCCAGAGCGCGAAGTCCGCGTACTGGACGGGCAGTTCGTCCCAGACCGGGGCGCTGCCGCCGGTCCGGGCGGCGTACGCGCCCGCCAGGTCGCGGCGCAGCGGCGCGATCGACCAGCCGTCGGAGGCGATGTGGTGCAGCACCAGCAGCAGCACGTGCTCCTGCTCGCCCAGCTCGAACAGGTGCGCCCGGAACGGGAGTTCGGCGGCGAGGTCGAACGGGCGGGCGGCCTCCGCGGTCAGCGCGGCGGCGAGCCCGGCGGCGGTGACCGGGGTGACCGGCAGCGCGGGGTCGGCGTCGGCGAGCACCAGCTGGTACGGCTCGCCGGCCTCGGCCGGGAAGAGCGTGCGCAGCGCCTCGTGCCGGGCGGTGAGGTCGGCCAGCGCCGTGGTGAGCGCGGCCCGGTCCAGCGCGCCGCTCAGGCGCAGCGCGAGCGGGATGTGGCTGGCCGCCGGGTTCTCGTCCATCCGGCTGAGGAACCAGAGCCGCTGCTGCCCGTAGGACAGCGGCGGGCGCTCGGGCCGCGGGCGCGGGGTGAGCGCGGCCCGGGCACCGGCGGCGCCGTCCAACTGCAGCGCCAGCGCCTCGGGGGTGGGCGCGTCGAACAGGGCGCGGACGCCGAGCTCGGCGCCGAAGGTGGTGCGGATCCGGCTGACCAGGCGGGTCGCGAGCAGCGAGTGGCCGCCGAGCGCGAAGAAGTCGTCCTGGACGCCGACCCGGTCGGTGCCGAGCACCTCGGCGAACAGGTCGCAGAGCAGTTCCTCGGGCAGGCCGCGGGCGGCCCGGCCGGTGTCGGCGCCGGTCTCGGCGGCGGGCGCGGGCAGCGCCTTGCGGTCGAGCTTGCCGTTCGGGTTGAGCGGGAACGCCTCCAGCACCACGACCGCGGACGGCACCATGTGCGCGGGCATCCGCTCGGCGAGGACGCGCCGGACCTCGGCGGCCTCGGTGGTCCCGGTGACGTAGCCGACCAGGCGCTTGTCGCCGGGACGGTCCTCGCGGACCACCGCGACGGCCTGGGCGACCCCGTCGACCCCGGCCAGCTCGGCCTCGACCTCGCCGAGCTCGATGCGGAAGCCGCGGATCTTCACCTGGTGGTCGAGCCGGCCGAGGTACTCGATCTGGCCGTCGGCGGACCAGCGGGCGATCGGCGGTCTCCAGGTCGATGTCGGAGAGGAGCTCCGCGGTGGCCTCGCCGTCGGTGCGGCTGAGCAGCCGGACCTGTTCGACCAGGCCCAGCAGC
>NZ_JBEYVJ010000172.1:0-15169 GCF_040643935.1 Kitasatospora sp. NPDC047058
GGAGTACTGCCGGTTCTGGGGTACTGCCTCTTCTGGGACGGAGAACTCAGCCGACGCGTCGACAGCATGTCGAGGATGCGGCCGTCGGACGGCAAGACGGCCAGCAGCCCGGAGCGGTGGGTGCCGGTCTCGTCGGTGAGCACCTCCTCCGCGAGCTCGCCGGCCCGGTGGAGCCCCCGCAGCACCGGGTCGTCCGTGCGGGCCACCACGTGCTTCGGCAGGTACGCCTCGATCAGCGCGGTGGCTTCCACCTCGTGGCCCGGCACGGTCGGGCTCGACGCGCGGAAGGTGCCGGTCGCCTCGTCGGCGGTCACCCGGACGTCCGCTCCGAGGAAGCGCACCACGCCCGCCTCCGCCAGTGCGAGCAGCTGGCGCAGCCGGAAGCCGGGCGGCCCGGAGGCGAGGAAGTTGAAGAACCCGCCCCACCAGCCGTCCAGCTCCTCGGCGACCGAGCGGGCGGTGAGCCGTCCCGCGGCGACCACGCGCGGCAGCTGGCCGAACAGCGAGAGCAGCGCGAGGAAGGCCCCCAGGTCGGCGCTGTGGGCGGGGTCGGCACGGCGGTCCGCGTCCCCGGCGATGTGGTCCCGCAGGTGCTTCTGGAACTGCTCGGCGGAGTCGAACTCCACGCCCGCCAGCGGCCGGTCCAGGACTTCGAGGTCCAGCCGGTCGGCCGGGTCGGGGACGACGGCCGCCACCAGCCGGGCCAGCGTCGGGGCGTACCAGTCCAGCCGGTCGTACGCGGCCAGGAAGTCCTCCCAGGGCACGGTGGTGCGTTCGGGGTGGGCGTGGAACAGCTCGTGGTAGTGGCCGAAGCCGATCTCCTTGGCCATCAACGGCCAGACGTCGCGCCGGAATTCCAGGCGGTGCGGGCGGGCGAGCAGTTCGTCCACCGCTGCGGCGTCGAAGTACCGGGGCAGCGGTGCGGGCGGTCCCTGGAGCCGGTAGCCGGTCTTGGAGTGGTACGGGACGCCGCGCCGCGAGCCGACGTGGATCACCGGCTCCCGGCCGGACGGGCGGTAGGCCAGCTCGCTCCCGGCCTGTTCGAAGCGGCCGCCACGCCCCTCGGTGAGCAGCGCCACCAGGTCGACGAACGCCAGTCCGAAGCCGCGGACGATCACCGGTTCTCCCGGGGCGAGCCCCGAGAGGTCGACGTCCGAGGTGAAGGCGGGCGGGAGGTGGAACAGGCCGTGCCGTTCGGCGAACTCGGCGAGCGCCTGGTGCCGTTCGTCCGGTGCCGAGCCCAGGTGGCCCAGGGTCAGGACGACGTGGTCCGCCAGCAGCGTGGCGTTCGCCAGCCGTACCTCCTGCGGGCCGTCGGCAGGCCCGCTGACCGAGCAGACGGCGGCCCGGTGGACGGTGAGGGTGACGTGCTCCGGCCGGTCGGCGAGCGTCCGGCGGAACACCCAGTCCAGATAGGCGCTCTGGGCGCGCCGGGTCGGGAAGTCGGTGGGCGCGAGGGAGCGCAGCTCCGCTGCCACGTCCGGGTCGGCCGGCTCCTGGTACGGCTCGAACTCGGCCATCCGCCGGGCCCATTCGGCGAGCGAGGGGCCCGGGCGCACCGGTCCCTCGATGGTGGAGCCCGCGTCCGTGAACATCGTGACGTCCTCGGCCATCGAGTTCATCCGCAGCAGCGGAGACTGCGCGTGGCGCCAGATCCGGCCCGCGCCGGGCGGGTACGGGTCGACCAGGTGGATGTGCAGCGGGCGGTCCGGGGGGAGGAGTCCGGGCGCGTTGGCGACGATGCGTTCCAGCAGGCCGGTCCCGCGCGGCCCTGCGCCGACGATGACCAGGGTCGTCATGCCGCACCGCCCAGCCGGTGGCCGCGGGCGTAGTGGCGCTCCAGGTAGTGCTGTCCGACGGCGAGCACGCTGGTCACCGCGAGGTACCAGAGGGTGGCGACCGTCAGCAGCGGGATGATCTGGTAGGTCTGGTTGTAGACGAGCTGCACCGAGTAGAGCAGGTCGTGCACCGCCAGGACGCTCACGATGCTCGTGCCCTTGAGCGCGCCGATCAGCATGTTCCCGGCGGCGGGCACGATCGAGCGCATCGCCTGGGGCAGGACGATCCGGCGCAGCACCCGCAGCCGGCCGAGGCCGAGCGACTGGGCGGCCTCCCGTTGGCCGCGCTCGACCGACAGGATCCCGCCGCGCACCACCTCGGCGGCGAAGGCGGCCTCCAGCAGGGTGAGTCCGATGACGGCGGTGAGCGTCGGACCGAGCAGGTTCACCGTCCTGGTGTGCACCAGTTCGGGGCCGCCGAAGGGGATGCGCAGGCTCATGGTCGGGTAGAGCGCGCCGATGTTGAAGAAGAACAGCAGCTGCACCAGCGGGGGTGTCGAGCGGAAGACCCAGATGTAGGCCCAACTCACGGCACGCAGCGCGGGGTTGTCGGACATCCGGAACACGGCCAGGACGGTGCCGAGGACGAAGCCGAGCGCGAGGGTGACGGCCGTCAGCCAGAGGGTGAGCGCCAGGCCGTCCAGGACGGCCGCGGAGGTGAAGTAGCGGCCGACCACGTCCCATTGGAAGGCGGCGTTGCCGGCCAGCGAGGCGAGCACCGCCGCCGCGAGCAGCGCGACGAGTGCCCCCGCGAGGAGGCGGCCGGGGCGTCGACGCGCGACGACCGGGGCGGCGGGATCAGGGGCCGGTTCGGACGGGGCGGGTCCGGTGGCGGGCAGGACGTCCTGCGAGGTGGCCATGAGGGCTTGACTCCAGAGCGGCAGAGCGGGTCACGGGCTGCCATCACGTGCACCGCGTCCCTCAACGCGGCCGGGCACTCGGCCCGTTGCTCACTCGCTCCGCCCACGATCGTACGCGGGGACGGATGTGCACTGTCAAGCAGTGCCGGCCGGCATCCACCGCTGCCGGGGAGCCGCGTCCCCTATCCGGACCATGGTTGACGAACTGCAAGGTTCGCTGCTCAACTTACGCCATGAACGCCGTGGAGCCCCTGGTCACCCGCGACCACATCGACTTCGGTCGGGTGTGGTCGGCGGCGTGTCGCGGCTGACCCGGCAGCGGGCCGTCTGACCGGCCTCTTCCTCCTGCGGAGACCTCCCTCGGTCGCCCCGTCGCGGGCCGGGAACCCCGTCCGTCCCGTTGCGCTTCCCGCACCGGCCCGGACGGGCATCGGGTGCACGCTGCCGCCTTGCCTTCTTGCCGCCGCTCGCTCCAGCCGACCGGCCATCACGCGTACGACCTCCCTGACCGCTGCCCGCCGACGGCCCTGAGCCGTCGGCCGGTTCAGCGTCCCCGCCCTCCGAAAGGCCCACCGTCATGCCCGTCGAGTTCCTCGGGATCGCCGCCACCGGCGACGGCTCGGAGACCAATCCGCGTACCACCGCCGTCTTCGACCGCGACTACACCCTGCGCCTGGCCCGCGCCCACGAGGACAACGGCTGGGACCGCGTCCTGTTCGCCTACGGCGCCGGGTCCCCGGATCCGGCCCCGGCGGCGGCCTATGTCGCCTCCCGCCTGGACCGTCTGCAGATCCTGCTCGCCCACCGGCCGAACGTGTCCTACCCCACCTTCGCCGCCAAGACCTTCGCCACGCTCGACCAGATCAGCAACGGCCGCCTGACCGTGCACTTCATCACCGGCGGCAACGACCACGAGCAGCAGCGCGAGGGCGACTTCCTGACGAAGGACCAGCGCTACGACCGGACGCGGGAGTACATCCGGGTCGTCAAGCGGGTCTGGACCAGCCAGGAGCCCTTCGACCACGAGGGCGAGTACTACCGGTTCCGGGACTTCGTCTCCGACGTCCTCCCGGCCCAACAGCCGCGGCCCGGCGTCTCCTTCGGCGGATCCTCCCCCGCGGCGTACGCGGCGGGCGGCGCCGAGGCGGACGTCTACTGCCTGTGGGGTGAGCCGCTGGACCGCACGGCCGAGCAGATCGCGGCCGTCAGGGCGGCGGCGCGCGCGGCGGGCCGGACGGACGTTCCGCGGATCCAGGTGGCCTTCCGCCCGATCATCGCGCCCACCGAGGAGCTGGCCTGGGAGAAGGCGCACCGGACGGTGGACGCCATCAACGCCCGCACGGTGAACGGCGATCAGCTGGTGCGCCGCCGGAACCAGCCGCTGTCCGACGGCACCCACCGCCCGGAGAACACCGGCTCGCAGCGCCTGCTGGAGATCGCCGCCGGGGGCGAGCGCTACGACCGCGCCCTGTGGACCCCGACCGCGGCAGCCACCGGTGGCGCCGGCAACTCCAACGCCCTGGTCGGCACGCCCGAGACCGTCGCCCAGGCACTACTGGACTACTACGACCTGGGCGTCGACATCCTCTCCGCGCGCGGCTACGACCTGCTGGACGACGCGATCGACTTCGGCCGGTACGTCATCCCCCTCGTCCGCGAGGAGGTCGCCAAGCGCGACGCCGAGAAGGCGGCCCGCTCCGAGCGTGACCGCCGTCAACTGACCGCCTTCCAGGCATGACGCAGGTCATCGAGGTCCGGCGCGCAGGGCTCGACGATCCCCTGGTGGAGCCCCTGCTGCGCGAGCTGACGCGTGAGTACGTCAGCCGGTACGGCGACAGCGCCCACGCGGAGATGTCCCGGTACCCGGCCGGCGACTTCGCCGAACCGCACGGATTGCTGCTGCTCCTGCTGCTGGACGGCGAACCGGTCGCGGGCGGTGCGTACCGGCGCCACGACGGCCGGACGGCCGAGCTGAAGCGGATGTGGACGCACTCCCTGCACCGCCGGCGCGGCCTGGCCCGGCGGGTGCTCGCCGAGTTGGAGCAGGCCGCGGCGGCAGTCGGCTACCGGCGGATCCTCCTCACCACCGGGCCACGCCAGCCCGAGGCCAAGTCCCTCTACCTGGCGGCCGGTTACTCCCCACTCTTCGACCTCACGGCCGATCCCCCGACCATCGGCCCGCTCCCGTTCGAGAAACACCTGACGAAAGAGCCCTCGTGAAACGCGCACTACTCGCCGTCGCAGCCGCGGTGCTCCTCACCGCCTGCGGATCCACCGGCCCCGCCCCGGCCGGCCCACCGACGCAGGGCGTCGACGTGGTCGCGGGCGAGCAGAAGGTGGACGCCGTCGCGGGGCTGCTGCCGGACGACGTCCGCAAGGCCGGGACCATCAGGGTCGGAAGCTCCTTCGGCTACCCGCCGTCGGCGTTCTATCCGGACCCGGCGACGAGGAAGCCCGCCGGCATCGACATCGACATCACCGACGCCGTCGCCAGGATCCTCGGCCTCACCGTGGAGCGGCAGGAGGCGGCCTTCGAGAGCATCCTGCCCGCGCTCGGAAGCGGCAAGTTCGACGTCGGCACCGGCAACTTCGGCGTCACCACCGCCCGCCTGAGGACCATCGACTTCGTCACCTACATCGACGACGGCCAGGGCTTCGCGGTGCGCAAGGACGACACCGCCGTCCAGCCCGTCACCGACCTCACCCAGCTCTGCGGGCTGACCATCGGCACCGGTGCGGGCACCACCTTCGAAACCACCCTGACCGCCGGGAAGGACGTCTGCGCGGCCGCCGGAAAGAAGCCGTACGAGGTGAAGGTCTTCTCCGACACCGCCGCCATCCTCACCAGCCTCCAGCAGGGCCGGGTGGACGTCGTCATGTCGACCATCAACGGCCTGCGCCACCAGGCCTCCCAACCCGCCTCCGGCACCCGCTTCCTGGGCGAGTTCCACCGGCTCGACGTCGGATTCGCCTTCAAGAAGGACTCACCGCTCACCCCCGCCTTCCAGGCCGCCGTCAACCAGCTGATCAAGGACGGCGGTTACGACCGGATCCTGCAGAAGTGGGGAGTCACCGGCTCCGCCATCACGGAGTCCCGGATCAGCCCGCCCGAACACCCCTGAGGACGACTCGTATGAGCACCACCCTTCGCACCGGCAGCCCGCCCACCGTCGAGGGCGAGGCGGTCGACCTCGCCGCCCTGCCCGTCGTGCCCGCCCGCCACCCCTGGCGCTGGGCGGCCGGCCTCGCCGCCCTGGTCCTGGTCGCCCAGTTCCTGCACGGCCTGGCCACCAACCCCGGCTGGGACTGGCCCACCTTCCGGGCCTTCCTCACCACCGGCGTCGTCCTCAAGGCCGTCGGCGTCACCCTCCAACTGACCTGCTACGGAACGGTGCTGGGCTTCGCACTGGGTGCCGTCGTGGCGGCCCTGCGGCTGTCGGCCAGCCCGATCCTGCAGACCATCGCCTGGACGTACACCTGGGCGTTCCGCTCGATCCCGCTGATCGTCCAGCTGGTCTTCTGGTTCAACCTCTCCTACCTCTACAAGCACCTGGGCATCGGCCTCCCGTTCGGCCCGGCCTTCTTCTCCTTCGACACCAACGGCATCCTCGGCGCAACCGGCGCGGCCGTGCTCGGGCTCGCCCTGCACCAGGCCGCCTACGCCGCCGAGATCATCCGGGCCGGCGTGCTCTCGGTCGACGCCGGGCAGACGGAGGCCGCAGCCGCACTCGGCATCCCGCGGCTGCGGCAGGCCCGGCGGATCATCCTGCCGCAGGCCATGCGGGCGATCCTGCCGAACGCCGCCAACGAGGTGATCTCGCTCTTCAAGGGCACCTCGATCGTCTACGTGATGGCCATCGGCGAACTCTTCTACCAGGTCCAGGTCATCTACGGCCGGACCGGCCGGGTGGTCCCGCTGCTGATGGTCGCGACCGCCTGGTACATCCTGCTCACCACCCTGCTCTCGGTCCTCCAGTACTACGTGGAGCGGCACTTCGCGCGCGGCAGCCTGCGCACCCCGCCGCCGACCCCGGTGCAGCGGCTCCGCGCCCTCGTCCGCCAGGGCCGGCCCGGCCGCCCAGCCCTCCGGATCGCGAGGACCGTCCGATGACCGCCCACGTGATGGTCGACATCCGGGGCGTACACAAGAGCTTCGGCCGGCTGGAGGTGCTGCGCGGCGTCGACCTCCAGGTCGCGGCGGGATCCGTCACCGTCATCCTGGGCCCGTCCGGCTCCGGCAAGTCCACCCTGCTCCGGGCGGTCAACCACCTGGAACGGCTCGACCGGGGGTTCGTCTCCATCGACGGCGAGCTCATCGGCCACCGCTACTCCGGCGGCAGACTGCACGAGCGCCCCGAACGTGAAGTGCTGCGCCAGCGCACCGGCATCGGCTTCGTCTTCCAGAACTTCAACCTCTTCCCGCACCTGACCGTCCTCGAGAACCTCGTCGAGGCCCCGGTCAGCGCCCTGAAACGCCCCAAGGCCGCCGCCCGCGCCACCGCCCGCGACCTGCTCGCCCGGGTCGGCCTGGCCGACAAGGCCGACGCCTACCCGCGCCAGCTCTCCGGCGGCCAGCAGCAGCGCGTCGCGATCGCCCGGGCGCTCGCGCTGGAACCCAAGGTCCTGCTCTTCGACGAACCCACCTCCGCGCTCGACCCCGAGCTCGTCGGCGAGGTCCTGGACGTCATCAGGGACCTCGCCCGGGCCAGCACCACCATGATCGTCGTCACCCACGAGATCGGGTTCGCCCGCGAGGTGGCGGACACCGTGGTCTTCATGGACGGCGGAGTCGTGGTCGAACAGGGCCCGCCCGCCGACGTCCTGGACCACCCCGCGCACGAGCGCACCCGCGCCTTCCTCTCCAAGGTCCTGTAAATCACCCCTGCCCCACAGGAGTTGTCCGATGCCCCTCCCTCGCCGCGCCCTCGCCACCGCCGCCCTCGGCCTGGCCGCCGCCCTCACCCTGACCGCCTGCGGCGCCTCCGCCAACGCCTCCGCCGACCTCGGCGCCGGAAAGGGCACCGCCGCGCCCGACGGCACGACCGTCAACCTGACGGCCGATCAGCACCGCATCACCACACCCAAGGTGGACGCGATCGCGGCCCTCGTACCGGAGGCGATCAGGCGGAGAGGCACCCTGGAGGTGGTCGACAATCTCGGCACCACCCCGCCACTCGACTTCTACGCCGACGACAACAAGACGATCATCGGCGTCGAACCCGACATCGCCCACCTCATCGGCAACGTCCTCGGCCTCAAGGTCGAACTCAACCCGGTGTCCTGGGAGAACGTCTTCGTCGGCCTGGACAGCGGCAAGTACGACCTCGGCCTGACCAACATCACCGTGACCGAGGCCCGCAAGGAGAAGTATGACTTCGCCACCTACCGCCTGGACATCCTCGGCTTCGAGGCGAAGAAGGGCAGCGGCTGGAAGGTCACCGGCCCCGCAGACGTGGCCGGCCGCACCATCGCGGTGTCCTCCGGCACCAACCAGGAGAAGCTGCTGCTCGCCTGGAACGACCAGAACGTCAAGGCCGGTCTCAAGCCCGTCGACGTCAAGTACTTCCAGAACTCGTCCGACTACTACCTGGCCCTCTCCTCCGGCCGGATCGACGCGTACCTCGGCCCCAACCCGACCCTCGCGTTCCACTCCGCCCAGACGGGCGAGACCGAGGTGATCGGCACCTACTCCGGCGGCGGCGCTGACGTCCTCGGCAAGATCGGCGCCACCACCCGGAAGGACAACGGCCTGGTCAAGGCGGTCAACGCGGCTCTCAACGAGATCATCACGAACGGGACGTACGCCCAGGCGCTCAAGCGCTGGGGCCTGGCCGCCGAGGCCGTCCCCGTCTCGGAGATCAACCCGCCGGGGCTGCCCAGGACCAACCCGTAGCAAGGCCGGTAGCACGGCCGTGGCACGGCCGTGGCACGGCCGGGGGCGCAGCCTGACAGGCACGGTCACGGCGGCGCCCCTGCGCCCCTGCTCGCCGCACGCCCGGAAGCCCCTCGGGAGTCCGGAAGGACCGGTCTCCACCACCCACCCTCACCTCGGGATCACCATGCGCCTCAAGCCGCTCACCCGCGCCGCCGCCCTCTCGGCGGCGACCGCCCTGTTCCTCCTCGCCGCCCCCGCGCAGGCCGCCACCTCCTACACCCCCCTGCCGCCGCACAACCCGTACGCGGGCCCGGACGGCACGGCCACCATGCACGGCGACACCGGTTCCTCCGACGCCACCCCGCTGCCCGGCCCGGGCCCCGGGCCGCTCATCTCGCACCGCACGGCACTGGCGTCCGCCTGCCCCACCATCCTGGTCGGCTCGGACGGCTACCCCGTCACGCTGTGCACCACCATCTTCGGCCAGACCCCGACGGTCCACCTTCTCGACCCCGCGACGGGTGAGTCGCTCGCCGAACTCCCCCTCACGAAAGGCACCTTGCTCGGCGGCGTCTACGCCTTCCTGGACGACCGGGACCGGCTGGTCTCCATCGACGGCAGCCGCACGCTCCTGCGGATCGCCCACCGGCGGACGGCCGCGGGCGGCTGGCAGCTGTACGTCGACAGCTCGCTCCCGCTCGCGAGTGCCATACCCGACGGCGACGGCTCCGTCGGCATCGCGCCGGACTGGCAGGGCCGGATCTGGTTCGCCACCGCCGGCGGCGTCGTCGGCACCGCGGACGACCGGACCGGGGCCGTCCGCTCGCGCACCCTCCCGCCGGGCGAGAGGATCGCCAACTCCATCTCCACCGCTCCCGGCGGCACGGCCGTGGCCACGACCCACGCCCTCTACCTGCTCACCGCCGACGCCGACGGCACCCCACGGACCGCCTGGCGCCAGGCGTACGACCGAGGCCCGGCGCGCAAGCCGGGCCAACTCAGCCGGGGCACCGGCTCGACGCCCGTGTTCTTCGGCCCGCGCACCGGCACCGAGTACCTGACCATCGTCGACAACGCCGCACCGGCCGCGCACCTGCTGGTCCACCGGGCGGACAGCGGTGAGCAGGTCTGCTCCGTGCCCGTGCTCACCACGACGGGCGGCAGCGGCAGCGAGAACGCACCGATCGGCGCGGGCGGCTCCGTCTTCATCGCCGGGACGTACGGCTACCCGTACCCGAAGCTGCCCGCAGACGCCGGGCCCAGCACCCCCGCCTCCGCCGACTTCCCCGGCGGACTCTCCCGGGTCGACGTCCGCGCGGACGGCTCGGGCTGCGACCTCGTCTGGGACACCGAGCTGCGCTCCTCGGCGGTACCCCTGCTGTCCACGGCCGACGGCCTGATCCACACCGTTCTGCGCGAACCGGCCGTCCCCGGCACGGAGGCGACCACGATCCTCGATCCGTACTACTACGCGGAGATCGACCCGGAGACCGGGACGGTCGTGCGGAGGAAGTGGCTGGGCAGCGGGTTCGTCTACGACACCCTGCAGATGGCCGGGACGATCGCGCCGGGCCGGGTCGTCCTCCAGGGCACGGTGACGGGTGTGGTGCGGATCGCCACCCGGTAGTGCGGCGTGCCCGGGCCCGAGCCGCCCGACCTGACGGTCCGCACGGCGGAAACGGCGTCCGACACGTCGTTTCCGCCACTCGGTGCCGGGTTTCCGCCGCATAGCGTGTGACTCGGGCCGGACGCGGGGTGCGTCCGGCCGCCCGAGGCCCGTCGGACCGGGCCCGTCACCACACGAGGGAGACCGACATGACGCTCAAGCTGGGTGTGCTGGCCCTGCTCACCGCCAAGCCCGGCAAGGAGGCCGAGGTGGCCGCCCTGCTCGACACCGCGCGCGGCATCGCCGCCGAGGAGTCCGGCACCCAGGTCTGGTACGCCTTCCAGGTCGACGGCTCCACCTTCGGCATCTTCGACGCCTTCGCCGACGACGCGGGCCGCCAGGCCCACCTGACCGGCCGCATCCCCGCCGCCCTGGCGCAGGTCGGCCCGGACCTCCTCGCCGCCGACCCCGACATCCGCCTGATCGACATCCTCGCGGTCAAGTAGCCCCCTTCCGTGGCGGCGCGGCGGGCGGCCGCGTGCGCCCGCCCGGCGGCATCCCACATCCCTCCGGGGCCCGGACGGCACATCCTGGGAGGTATGGGCTCCCGAGGATCCGCGCAGGTCCGGCTGCCGCGCATCGAACCGATGCTCGCGACGGCCGGCCCGCTGCCGTCCGGGCCGGGCTGGTGGGCGGAGGTGAAGTGGGACGGGGTCCGGGCCGTCGCCTACCGGGAGGGCGGCTCGGTGCGGCTGGCCGGCCGGCACGACGCCGACTACACGGAGCAGTTCCCGGAAGTCATCGAGGCGCTCGCCGGGGTGCCCGGGCCGCTGGTCCTGGACGGGGAGCTGGTCGTGATGCGGGGCGGGCTGCCCTCGTTCACCGCGTTGCAGAGCCGGATCCACCGGACCCGCCCGGCTGCGGTCCGGGCCGCGGCCACGAGCACGCCCGCCCTGTTCGTGGCGTTCGACGTGCTGCACCTCGGTCGTCCGCTGCTCGCCGAGCCGTACCAGCAGCGGCGCGCCGTCCTCGAGGGCCTGGACCTGGAGCGGACCGGCCTGCGCGTCCCGCCCGCCTGGACCTCGGTCGGCGAGGCGTACGGCTGGACGAAGGAGCACCGGCTGGAGGGCGTCATCGCCAAACGGTCGGACTCCTCCTACCGCCCCGGCGCCCGGTCCCGGGACTGGATCAAGATCAAACACCTGCGGACCGCGGACGTGGTGATCGGCGGCTGGCTGCCCGGCGGGACCGGCGGCACCACCGTGCGGGCCGTCCTCGTCGGCGTCCCGGCCGAACCCGGCCGCCTGCTCTTCACCGGCTCCGTCGGCAGCGGCTTCGCGACCGCCGAACGCCGTGCCCTGGCCGCCGCGCTGCGCCGCCTCGACCGACCCACGTCGCCGTTCACCGGTGCCCCCGCCGGCCTCGGGCTCCCGCGCGGCGCCGAGGTCCGGTTCGTCAGGCCGGTGCTCCGCGCCGAGGTGGAGTTCCTGGAACTCACCCCGGCCGGCCGGCTGCGGCAACCGGTGTGGCGAGGCCTGCGGGGTTGAAGGGCCGCCTCCGCGCCGGGGCGGCGACCGCGCGCCGCACGCCGAGCCGACACGACCGGTCGCACCCCCTGGTCCGTACCCGGGCCGGGGGCGGTCGGGAGTGTGCGGCCCGGCGTCCGGCCGCTGTCGGTCAGCGGCCCAGGGCGTCGGCGAGCTGCTTCTTGTTCATCTTCGAACGGCCGTCGATGTTCCGCTGCTTCGCCTCGTTGTACAGCTGGTCATACGTCGGGCCCTGGGAGCCCGAGTGCGAACGCAGTCCGCCGCGCCGCGAGGACGACATGTCGTGGGTCGAGGAGCGGCTGGCGGTCTTCGACTCGCCGTGCCGGGCGCGTTCCTTGTTCACGGTGCGTGCCGCGATCTCCTCGGCGCGCTTCTCGCTCTCGCCGCGGTCCTTCGCACTCTCCTTGATGTGCTCGTACTGGCGCTCACGCTTCTTGCTCGAACCGGCAGGCATGGCTCCTCCTCAGCCCGTTGGATGCGGACACAGCGCCTACCCAACCCCCGGGCCCGCACGCCTCGTGCGCGTCCACGCGCGTTCCGCTGTCATCGGTGCGGGTCGGTCTCCCGCTCGGTGACCCGGGTCTGCGAGCCCTTCCGACCGGAGACGGCCCGAGCGGCCTCGGCGGTCGCGTCATAGCCCTCGCGCACCACACTGCCGTCCGGCGGCCTGCGGTGGGCAGGGTCCGGGTCGGGTTCGGCACCAGCCGCACGATCACCGTAAGAGCGGTCTCCCGCAGCCTCGTCCCAGGGCCTGGTGGCCCGCCGGGGTCGCACGCCGGACACCCGCGGGTTCTTCCCCCGGTCTTTCATCGCCGCCTCCTCAGCTCAGTGTTCTCGTCCCCCGGCCGGCCGAGGGCCGGAGAGCACGGCTGCCTCCGCCCTCCTCCCGCGGTTGCCCGCCCGACAGCCGCGCAACCACGCGACGGGCACCGTCGAAGCGACGTTCTCCTCGTCGGACCGGTCGTCGCCGCAGGCGAGGTGCGGAATCCCGGCCCCGCGCACGGGCGCCACTGCGGCGCCCCGTCACGGGTCACCGGTCCCGCGGCCGGGGCGCAGGAGCTCGTGGAGGAGCTGAAGAGCGGCGAGGACGGTCTCGTGCTGGATGTCCTCGCGTCGGCTGTGCGGTCGCGGTTCAGCTGTGGTGACGGCCTGGGGGTTCTTCCAGCGGTCAGGGCTCACCTGGCGGCACGGGCGGAGGTAGCGCGGCCCAGGAGCGGTCCGGATCGGGCATGCCCGCCTTGCTGCCGAGCAGTTGCGGGGACAGCGTCTTGATCAGGCTGTTGGTCCAGAGCATCTGGCGCACGGTCTGCGGGTGGCAGCCCGTGGCGAGGTCGAGCAGTTCGTCGTCGCGGGCGGCCCGGGCGGTCTGAGCGAGCGTCTCCCAGTTGAGGGAGTTCTCGTTCGCCGCCAGATGGAGGAGGCGCAGATCGTGCAGCAGATCCGGGCCCGGCTCGGCGTGTTCGGGCTCCTGTGCCCGCGGGTCCGGCGGCGGGTCCTCGGCGGGGTCCGGCAGGTGGAGGCCGTGGTGCTGCGCGGTCGCGGCGATGCGTTCGACGTGGTCGTGGGACCAGCGGGCGACGTCGACGGCGACGTGGTGGACCTCGTGGTCGGCGCGGTGGCGTTCGGCGACGGCGAGCAACTCGCGCTCCATCCGGCGTTCGCCCGCGTACAGGGCCTGGAGAGTGATCGAGATGCCGCTCACGGCACTTCTCCTTCCGGGACGTCGGTGCTCCGGGCGGCCAGAGCCGCCGGACCCCCGACGGTGGGCGGGACGGATCCGGGCCGGACCGCGGCGGAGGCCGTGATGGGCTCCGGCGACACGGCTCCGTCGCCGCGCTCGACCAGGGTGACGCGGGCGGCAGCGGTCTTGAACAGCGGCTGCTTCGAGACCGGGTCCCAGTCGGTGATCGTGTTCTCGTTCGCCGCCCGGCCACCCCCCTCGCCCGGCCGGGGTGTCCCAGTAGCCGTAGTGGAGCTGCATCGACGACCTCCCTGTCCGTCCCCCGGCCGGGACCGGGCGTGTACCCGGCCGGCCACGCTCCACGCTCTCCCCCGCGGCCCCGGACGTACCTCGCCCGCGCCGCCTGCCCCGCCCGCCCCACCTGCCCCGTCCGCGGCCCAGCGCCGCCCGCGAACCTGCGCCCGCCGGTGCGGCTCGGGCCCTCGCGTCCGATCGGATGAGCTGTCCCCGTACGGCCGGTGGCCGCAGGCGCTGCGGGGAACCCCTCGGCCTGTCCACCGCGGACGTCAGCCTGATCGGAGCCGCCGCACTAGCCGGCATGTTCGTCGGCGGCGCGCTCTTCGGCGTGCTGACCGACCGGATCGGCCGGGAGGTGATGTACACCGCCGACCTGCTCGTCATGGCCGCCTGCTCGGTGCTCTCCTTCTGGGTCGACGCGGTGTGGGCGATCGCCGTGCTGCGCTTCGTGCTCGGCATGGCCGTGGCCGCCGACTACCCCATCGCGACCTCGCTGCTCGCCGAGTGGCTGCCCGCCCGCCACCGCGGGCGGCTGCTCGGCCGGCAGATCGTCGCCTGGTACGCGGGCGCCGTCCTGGCCTTCGTGACCGGCTACGCGTTCCTGACGCTCGCCGGACCGGGCAGCTGGCGGTGGATGCTCGCCAGCTCCACCCTGCTGTGCGCCGTCTTCCTGGTGATCCGCCGCGGCTCGCCCGAGTCGCCGCGCTGGCTCGCCGCCAACGGGCGCGTCGGGGACGCCGTGCGCCTGGTCGAGAAGCACCTCGGCGTCCGCGTCGACGGCCGGGAGCTGATGCCCGCACGCGCCGAGGCCGGCCGGCCCGGCGGGCTGCGCCTGCTGATGACCCCGCCCTACCGGCGCCGCACGCTCTTCTGCGGCCTGTTCTTCCTCTGCCAGGTCGGCCCGCTCTTCGCGATGCTCACCTTCGGGCCGCAGATCCTCGCCTCGTTCGGCATGCCCGGCGGCACGGTGACGGACACCCTCGGCACCGCCCTGATCAGCCTCGTCTTCCTGCTCGGCTGCTACCCGGCGCTGCGCCTGATCGACACCCGCGGCCGACGCCCCGTCATCATCTGGTCGTTCGCGCTGATGACCGTCCCGCTGACCCTGCTGGGCGTCTGGCCGACCGCTCCCGCCGTCGTCGCACTCACCGCCCTGTGCGCGTACGCCTTCCTGTGCGGCGGGCCGAACGTGCTCGACTGGACCTACCCCAACGAGCTGTTCCCGACCGAGATCCGGGCGACGGCCGTCGGTGTGGCCACCTCGGTCAGCCGGATCGGCGCGGCCGTCGGCACCTACCTGCTGCCGCTGTCGCTGACCGGGCTCGGCACCGGCCCGACGATGCTCATCGCCGCCGGGACCACCGCCGTCGGCCTGCTGGTCTGCGTGCTGTGGGCCGAGGAGACCCGCGGCACCGCGCTGGGCGCCGCCCTGGGCGCCGAGTCGGCCGCCGGCACGGTGACGGCC
>NZ_JBEYVJ010000173.1:0-15106 GCF_040643935.1 Kitasatospora sp. NPDC047058
TGGATCTCGAACGGCTCCCCGATGATGTCGCCGACCGTCATGCGCGGGTTCAGCGAGGTGTACGGGTCCTGGAACACCATCTGGATGTTCCGGCGGACGGCCTTGAGGGCCGCGCCGGACAGCTTGGAGATGTCCTCGCCCTTGAACAGGACCTCGCCGGAGGTGGCCCGCTCCAGGTTCATCAGCACCTTGGCCAGCGTGGACTTGCCACAGCCGGACTCGCCGACGATGCCGAGGGTCTCGCCCTTCGCCAGCTCGAAGGAGACGCCGTCGACCGCCTTGACCGCGCCGACCTGCTTCTTGAAGAGGATGCCCTGGGTCAGCGGGTAGTGCTTGACCAGGTTCTTGACCTCCAGGATGGGCTCAGCCATGGAGGGTCTCCTTCCAGAGGTGGCACGCGCTGCGGCGGCCGGTGAGCTCCTTGCCGTCCTTGTCCGTCACCTGGTGCAGCGTCGGGATCTCCGTACGGCACAGGTCGGTGGCGACGTCACAGCGAGGGTTGAACGCGCAGCCGGCCGGAACCTTCAGCAGGTTCGGGGGCAGGCCCTTGATCGCGTACAGCTCCTGGCCCTTCTGGTCCAGGCGCGGGATGGAACGGAGCAGGCCCTTGGTGTAGGGGTGCGCCGGGTTGGCGTACAGCTCGTGCACCGGGGCCGTCTCGACGATCCGGCCAGCGTACATCACGGCGATCTTGTCCGCGACGTCGGCGACCACGCCGAGGTCGTGGGTGATCAGGATCAGGCCCATGTTGTACTCGGCCTGCAGCTCGGCGAGGAGGTCCATCACCTGGGCCTGGACGGTGACGTCCAGGGCGGTGGTGGGCTCGTCGGCGATGATCAGGTCGGGCTCCATGGAGAGCGCCATGGCGATCATGATGCGCTGGCGCATGCCGCCGGAGAACTGGTGCGGGTAGTCGCCGACGCGCTGCCTGGCGGCGGGGATGCGCACCCGCTCCATCAGCTCGATGGCCTTCTCCCGGGCCTCCTTCTTGGAGGCGCCGCGGTGCACCCGGAACATCTCGCCGAGCTGGGCGCCGACGGTCATGACGGGGTTCAGCGAGGACAGCGCGTCCTGGAAGATCATCGCGATCTTCTGGCCGCGGATCTGCCGGCGCTCCTCCTCCTTCATGGTCAGCATGTCCTGGCCGCGGAAGAGGATCTGGCCCTGGCTGATCTTGCCGGGCGGCATGTCGAGGATGCCCATGATGGTCTGGGCGGTCACCGACTTGCCGGAGCCGGACTCACCCAGCACCGCCAGGGTCTCGCCGGCGGCAACGGAGTAGTTGACGCCGTTCACGGCCTTGGCGACGCCGTCCCGGGTGTGGAACTCCACGTGGAGGTCCTTGACCTCCAGCAGCGGGGTGCCAACCTCAAGGCGGCCGGTCTTCTGGTTCTTCTCGATCACGGTGGTCATCGGGTCGTCACCTCTTCTCTCAGCGGAGCTTCGGGTCGAGGGCGTCGCGGACCGCGTCGCCGAGCATGATGAAGGCCAGCACGGTGATGCTCAGCGCGGCCGACGGGAACAGCAGCACGTGCGGGGCCGCCAGGAAGCGGACCGACGCGTCGCTGATCATCAGACCCCAGGAGATCTCCGGGGACTGAACGCCGATGCCGAGGTAGGAGAGCGCCGCCTCGGCGCCGATGTAGACGCCCAGGCTGATGGCGGAGATCACGATGACCGGCGCGATGGCGTTCGGCACGATGTGCCGGAAGGTGATCCGGCTGCTGCTGGCACCCAGCGCGCGGGCCGCCATCACGTAGTCGTTGTGCTTGTTGGCCAGCACCGAGGCGCGCATGATGCGGAAGATCTGCGGCCAGCCGAGGACCGCCATGACCAGCGACACGGTGTAGGCGTTGCCCTTGCCGAGCATCGACATGATCAGCATGCCGCCGAGCAGCAGCGGGATCGAGAAGAAGATCTCGGTGAAGCGCGACAGGATCGAGTCGACCAGGCCGCCCTTCCAGCCGGCCAGCAGGCCGAGGAGCGAACCGACGACGGTGACCAGCAGCGTGGTCAGGACACCGACGATGATCGAGTTGCGGGCGCCCCACACCGTGCGGGTGTAGACGTCGCAGCCCTGCACGTCGAAGCCGAACCAGTGCTCGGCACTCGGGCGCTGGAGCGAGTTGTTGAGGTCGCAGGCGTTGCCGTCGAACGGGCTGCCGCTGGTGAAGAGCTGCGGCAGGGCCGCCATGACCAGCAGGATCAGCACCAGGACGGCGCCGATGATGAAGATCGGGTTGCGGCGCAGGTCGCGCAGCGCGTCCGACCACAGGCTGGCCACCCGCTCCGGCTTCTGCTTCTTCTCCGGGGCGTTCTTCGGGTTGTTGTCCTCGGAGGGGGCCTCGCTGCCCACGGTGATGGTGTCACTCATAGCGGATCCTCGGGTCGAGCACGGCGTACAGCATGTCCACGAGCAGGGTGGTGATGAGGTAGATCATCACCAGCAGGGTGACCATGCCGACGATCACCGTGCCCTGCTTCTGGTACACGGACTGGGCGAGCAGGCCGCCGATGCCGTGAATGTTGAAGATCTTCTCGGTGATGACCGCGCCGCCCATCAGGCCGCCCAGGTCGGCACCGAGGAAGGTGACGATCGGGATCAGCGCGTTGCGCAGGGCGTGACGGCCGATCACCCGACGACGCTTCAGGCCCTTGGCGACCGCGGTGCGGACGTAGTCCGCGCGCATGGTCTCCATCAGGCTGGTGCGGGTCAGGCGGGCGACGTACGCCAGCGAGGTGGACGCGAGCACGAAGGCCGGCAGCAGGTAAGCCCGCAGGCCGTCGTCCTCGTTGAAGGAGACCGGGAAGAAGTCGATGCCGTAGTCGTTCTTCAGCTTCACGCCCAGCACCAGCTGGAGGATGAAGCCGGTGACGAAGACCGGGATCGAGATCACGAACAGCGTGCTGATGAGGACCAGCTGGTCGATGAACTTGCCCTTGCGCAGGGCCGCCATGACACCCGCGAGCACGCCCATGACCGCTTCGATGATGAAGGCGACCAGGGCGAGGTTGACGGTGTACGGGAACGCCTCACTGATCATTTCGGTCACCGAGCGACCGGTCAGGCTCTCACCGAGGTTCCCCTGGAAGACCCCCGAGATGTAGTTCCAGTACTGGACCAGGAAGGGGTCGTTCAGGTGGTACTTCTGGCGGATCATCTCCGCCACGATCGGGTCGGCTCGCTTCTCGCCGGCCAGCGCCTGTACCGGGTCACCCGGCAGGTAGTGGACCAACGCGTAGATCAGCAGCGTCGCGCCGAGCAGGACAGGGATTGCCTGTATCAGTCGGCGGATGACATAGCGGCCCATCAGACCTCCATACTTTCGGACAAGGAAGGGAGGCGGGAGGACTCGGACTGTAGTCCGGTCCGCCCGCCCCCGATCGTCTGACTACCGGATCAGCCGGCCAGCTCAACCTCGGCCAGGTTCATGCGGCCCTGGGCGTCGGTGTCGAAGTTCTTGATCTTCTTGCTGTACGCAGCGGAGGACATGTAGGTGTACACCGGGATGTACGGCAGGTCCTGGACGAGGACGTCGTCGGCCTGCTGGTACAGCTTGATGGCCTCGTCGTCCGTCTTGGCCTGGTCGGCCTGGTCCAGCAGCGTCTCGAACTTGTCGTTGACGTAGCCGCCGTAGTTCGAGCCGTTGTCGATCGCGATCTTCGAGAAGATCGGACGCAGGTAGTCCTCGATCGACGGGTAGTCCATCGACCACGCCATGCGGAAGGCGCCCTGGTACTGGTTGGCGCCCAGCGCGTCCAGGATCTTGCCGAACTTCTCGAACGGCTTGAAGGTGACCTCGACGCCGAGGTTCTTCTTCAGCTGGTTGCCGACGGCCTCGATCCACTCCTTGTGGCCACCGTCGGCGTTGTAGCCGAGCTCCAGGGTGTTGCCCGGCAGACCGCCGGCCTGGGTGAAGAGGTCCTTGGCCTTGGCCGGGTCGTACTTGGCCGCGTCGCCCATGGCGCCCTTGCGGTAGCCCGGGATCAGCGGGTTGACGAAGTCGTCGGCCGGGACGCGGGTGCCCGAGAAGATGGTCTTGGTGATCGCCTCGCGGTCGATCGCCATCGAGATCGCCTTGCGGATCTCGGGCTTGGCGAACGCCGGGTTGGTCGAGATCGGGAAGCCGATGTAGCCGACGCCGGACTCCGGCTTGTAGATGTAGCGGTCGCCGAACTCGCTCTTGACGGTCGACAGGGCCGAGATCGGCAGCTTGTCCGTGGCCTGGATGTTGTCGGCGCGCAGGTCGTTGTACGCGGTGTCCAGGTTGTCGTAGATCTTGAAGGTGACGCCGTCGAGCTTCGCCTTGCCGTCCGAGGCCGGGAAGTTCTCGTAGCGCTTGACCTTGATCTGCTTGTTGTGCTCCCAGCTGCCGTCCATCTCGAACGGGCCGTTGCCGATCGGCTTGTCGCCGAAGGCCTTGGGGTCGGCGAAGAACGCCTGCGGCAGCGGGTAGAACGGGTTGTACCCGAGCATGGTCTTGAACTGCGAGAACGGCGCCGAGAGGGTGACGGTGAAGGTCTTGTCGTCGACGACCTTCAGGCCCTTGAGCTCCTTGGCGGTCGGGGTCTTGCCCTTGCCCGGAGCCAGCTCCTCGGAGCCCTCGATCTTGGAGTAGAAGGGGAGGCCCTCGGCGGCGTTGTCCTGGTTGGCGCCCCAGTTCCACGCGTCCACGAAGGACTTGGCGGTGACCTTCTCGCCGTTGTGGAAGGTGTAGCCGTCCTTCAGCTTGATCGTCCAGACCTTGCTGTCGGGGGACTCGATCGACTCGGCGATGCGCAGCTTCGGAGCGTTGGTCTTGCGGTCGTAGTCGACCAGGCCGGCGAAGACCGCGCCCACGACCTCGCTGCCCTCGGACTCCGCGGTGTTCTGCGGAACCAGACCGTGCTGCGGCTCGCCCAGCTGGACGGCGATGTTGCCGCCGGACGCGCTCTTGCTGTCACTGCTCTTCGAGCTGGTGCTGCAAGCGGTCGCAGCGAGGGCGATCGCGGTCGCCGCGACAAGCCACTTGGTCTGGGTTGCACCGCGCATGGGGGATGCCTCCTGAAATCGACTTTCCAACGAGGAGAGCACCACGGGCGGCTGGCGCCGCTTCCGTTGTGCCGTCCGCGCTCGTGGTTTCGGCGCGCACCCCTGCGCGTTAACCCTTGACCCGAGCCTGACTGCACCAACTATGTGTCACGCACGGACACGAAAGTGACCAATGCCGATCTCAATTAGGTCACATGAACGGTCGGTAAGTTTCGAAAATCGGACATATGAGACATACTCAGACAGGCATTAAACGGACAGTTGTCATGAATGACGGACTGTCACGTTCGCTCAGCGGACACCCCACCGTGATAAGCGCTATTCCGTTTATACGCGCGTCGACAACTTGGAGTAGTTAAAACGAAGGCCCCCTCTCCGTTAGGAAAGGGGGCCTTCGATTCGGCCTAGGCCTCAGGGGAAGAGATCACGCCTTCTTGGCGCGCGAGGCGGTACGGCCACGGTCCTTCTGGTCCAGCACGACCTTACGGATGCGAACCGTCTCCGGGGTCACCTCGATGCACTCGTCCTCGCGGCAGAACTCCAGCGACTGCTCCAGCGAGAGCTTGCGCGGCGGGACGATCGACTCGGCCACGTCGGCGTTCGAGGACCGCATGTTGGTGAGCTTCTTCTCCTTGGTGATGTTGACGTCCATGTCGTCGGAGCGCGAGTTCTCGCCGACGATCATGCCCTCGTACACCTCGGTGCCCGGCTCGCAGAAGAGCACGCCGCGCTCCTGCAGGTTGGTCATCGCGAAGGCGGTGACGACACCGGCCCGGTCGGCGACCAGCGAACCGTTGTTGCGGGTGGTCAGGGTGCCGAACCACGGCTCGTGGCCCTCGTGGATCGAGTGCGCGATGCCGGTGCCGCGGGTGCTGGTGAGGAACTCGGTGCGGAAGCCGATCAGGCCGCGGGACGGCACGACGAACTCCATCCGGACCCAGCCCGAGCCGTGGTTGGACATGTTGTCCATCCGGCCCTTGCGGATGCCCATGAGCTGCGTGACCGCGCCCATGTGCTCCTCGGGGACGTCCACGGTGAGGCGCTCGACCGGCTCGTGCGTCTTGCCGTTGACCTCCTTGGTGACCACCTGCGGCTTGCCGACGGTCAGCTCGAAGCCCTCGCGGCGCATGGTCTCGATCAGGATGGCCAGCGCCAGCTCACCGCGGCCCTGCACCTCCCAGGCGTCCGGGCGCTCGGTGTCCAGGACGCGCAGCGAGACGTTACCGATGAGCTCGCGGTCCAGGCGGTCCTTCACCTGGCGGGCGGTGACCTTGCGGTCGACCCGGCCGCCGGACTTGGCGTCCGCGCCCTTGCCGCTGCCGCCCCGGCCGACCAGCGGCGAGGTGTTGGTGCCGATGGTCATCGAGATGGCCGGCTCGTCCACCGTGATCAGCGGCAGCGCGATCGGGTTCTCGGTGTCGGCCAGGGTCTCGCCGATCATGATGTCGGAGATGCCGGCGACGGCGCAGATGTCACCCGGGCCCGCCACCTCGGCCGGCTTGCGGGTGAGCGCCTCGGTCATCAGCAGCTCGGAGATGCGGACGTTGGAGATCGTGCCGTCGCGCTTGATCCAGGCCACGGTCTGGCCCTTGCGCAGCTCGCCCTGCTCGACGCGGAGCAGCGCGATGCGGCCGAGGAAGTTGTCGGCGTCCAGGTTGGTGACGTGGGCCTGGAGCGGCGCGTCCTCGTCGTAGGTCGGGGCCGGGACGTGCTCCAGGATGGTGGAGAAGAACGGCTCCAGGCTGTCGCTGTCCGCGGGAACGCTGCCGTTCTCCGGCTTGGTCAGCGAGGCCACGCCGTCACGGGCGCAGGCGTAGACGATCGGGAACTCGATCTGGTCCTCGTCCGCGTCCAGGTCCAGGAACAGGTCGTAGGTCTCGTTGATGACCTCGTCGATCCGGGCGTCCGGGCGGTCCGTCTTGTTGATGCAGAGGATGACGGGCAGCCGCGCGGTGAGCGCCTTGCGGAGCACGAAGCGGGTCTGCGGCAGCGGGCCCTCGGAGGCGTCGACCAGCAGGACGACCGCGTCCACCATCGACAGACCGCGCTCGACCTCGCCACCGAAGTCGGCGTGGCCCGGGGTGTCGATGATGTTGATGGTGATCGGCGCGCCACCGTCCTTGGGGTGGTACTTGACCGCGGTGTTCTTCGCGAGAATGGTGATGCCCTTCTCGCGCTCGAGGTCGTTCGAGTCCATCATCCGGTCGTCCAGCTGCTGGTGGGCGGCGAAGGCGCCGGCCTGCTTCAGCATGGCGTCGACCAGGGTGGTCTTGCCGTGGTCGACGTGGGCGACGATGGCGACGTTACGGATGTCGTTGCGCGTGGGCATGCCTAGCAGATTCTCCCGGAATCGTGGGTTACGGCGCCCGGCCGCGGCGGTGACGATCAGCGGCTCTGCCGCGTGGCCGACCGGCGATCCTGTCGATCACCGACGCCCGTTCCGTCTGCTACTTCCGGTCCACCCGCCGGGCGGGACATGCCGCGGCTTCCTCCTATCGTACGTGGAACCGCCCAGGTGGGCCGAAACGAGCAGCTCGGGCGGGATCAAGATCACAGGTGGATCACCGGCTCTTCACCCGGCGGACGCCTGCCGGATCACTCCGGACGGCGGTCGAGCAGGCCCACGTCCTGGAAGCGCGGCCAGGTGAAGCCCCAGGCGCCCGCGGCGGCGACGTCGTCGCGGACGGCGACCAGGTCGGGGCGCTGGAACAGCGGCACCGAGTGGCCGAGCTGCCAGATCCGGGTGTCGGCCTCCTGGAGGAGGGCGAGGTGCGCGGCGGGGTCGAGCTCGGCGCCGGCGCGGTCGAACAGGCGGTCGATCTCCTCGGTCCCGGTCCGGCCGTAGTTGGTGCCGGTCTCCAGGGCGCCGTCCGGGCCGGGGCGCGGCTTGGCGTAGACGGACCGCTGGTCGGCCGCCGGGTCGGGCCCGGCCGGCCAGGAGAAGAGGGCGAGGTCGTAGTCGCCGGTGGTGAGGTGGTCGCGGAGGAGTGCCTCGGCGGGCACCGCCAGCGGGTGCACGGCGATGCCGGCCGTCGCGAGGCCCGCGGTCAGCGCGTCGGCGGTGCGCCGGGCGAGGGCGGAGTCGGCCGGGATCACCAGGGTGAGCGCGAGCTCCTTGCCGCCACGGGTGCGGGTACCGCCGCCGGTCGGGCGCTTCCAGCCGGCCCGGTCCAGCAGCCGGCCCGGGTCCGCGGCGCTGATCGCGCCGCTGTTGTCCTGGTAGCCGTCCTGGTCGCCGGCCAGCAGGTGGCTGCCGAGCGGCGCGGCCGGCAGGCCGAGCGGGGTGAGGGCGGCGTCGGCGGTCCGCTGCCGGTCGACGGCCCGGGCGAGGGCCTGCCGGACGGCCGGGTCGGTGAGCGGCGCGCGGGTGGCGTTCAGGGTGAGCTGGGTGAGCGAGGCGGCGGACGCCCGGTGCACCGTGATGCCGGGCAGGGCCTCGGCCCGCCGGAGCGCCTGGGCGGAGGCCTGGGCGAGGTCGGCCGAGCTGCCGGGGGCCGCCTGCGCCCGGTCGACGGCCGCGGTGAGCGGGGCGATGTCCAGCCGGTCCTGGTCGAGCGCGTCCAGCCGCCGTTCGGCCGGAGTGGCCAGGAAGTCGATCCGGTCGGCCTTCGGTGAGTCGCCCCACCAGAGCGGGTTGCGCACCAGGGTGACCCGCCCGCCCGCCGCGTCGTACCCCGCGACCGTGAAGGGCCCCGCGGTCGGCCCGTCCCCGCCCGCGAGCGGGCGGTTGAAGGCGGCCGGGCCTGAGGTCCCGGCCGCCGGGTAGAGCGGGGCGAACAGGCCGCGCCACCCGGCGTACGGGCGGCGGAACACGACCTTGATCTCGGACCGGTCGGCGCCCTGGGTGATCGAGTCGATCGCGTCGTACCCGGCCGGGCGGGTGCCGGCGTACGCCGGGTCGAGGCCGGAGAGCGCGGCCCGCTGGGCGGCGAAGTCGGCCACCGAGAGCGGGGTGCCGTCGCTCCAGACCGCGTGCGGGTTGAGCCGGTAGGTGACCACCTGCGGCTGCTGCCCGGGCGGGGTGGACTCGGCGGACACCAGGTAGTCCGGGTCGGCCACCGGGCGGTCGTGCGGGTCGGGCCGGAACAGCGCGGGGTAGAGGGCGTGCGCCAGCAGCGCCGAGTCCGCCGTCGCCGCGGGCTGGAACAGGTTCAGCGTGGCGGGGACGGCGTCCAGCGCCCAGCGCAGCGTGCCGCCGTCCCGCAGTCCGTCCCGGTCGTACGGGCGGACGTCGCCGGTGACGGCCGCGGGCGGGGCGGAGGAGGGGACCGGCGCCGGGGTGCGGGCCGGTACCGGGGCACCGGAACAGCCGGCCAGGGCCCCGGTGGCGAGCAGCAGCGCGGCGGCGGCTGCGGCGGCGGTGAGCTGGCGGACGCGCATGGCGGCCATGCAACGCCGCCCGGCCGGGCCCCGGCCCGGCGACACGGCGGCCGCCGGAAGACTGCACCCGGTCGGCCGATACTCGCCCGCTCGCCGCCGGGGCGCTTCGACCCCGCTCGGGGCGGGGCACTCGCCCACTCACCCCCCGGCCGAGGGCCGAGGCCGGCCCTACAGCGCCAGCTCGAACCAGACGATCTTGCCCTTGGGCGTGCGCCGGCTGCCCCAGCGCTCGGCCAGCAGGCTGACCAGCTGGAGCCCGCGCCCGCCCTCGTCGGTCTCCTGGGCGCGCCGCTGCCGCGGCTGGGCGTAGCCGTCGTCCCAGACCTCGCAGACGATGCCGCGGTCGCGCAGCAGCCGGAGCCGGATCTCGCCGCGGCCGTGCCGGAGCGCGTTCGTCACCAGCTCGCTGACCAGCAGCTCGGTGGTGTCGACCAGCTCGTCGAGGCCGCGGGCCAGTAGCCAGCTGCAGGCCAGCTCGCGGGCCTTGGCCACCGAGGTGGGCTCGGGCGGCAGGAACCAGTTGCCGACCGCGTCCTCGGGGAAGGCGTGCACCTTGGCCATCAGCAGGGCGATGTCGTCCTCGCCGTGGTGCGGGTTGAGCTCGCCGAGGACGTGGTCGCAGAGCTCCTCCAGGCCCTTGCCCTCGGCGGAGAGCGCGGTCCGGAAGGCCCGCAGGCCCTCGTCCAGCTGGTGCTTGCGGCTCTCCACCAGGCCGTCGGTGTAGAGGCCGAGCACGGCGCCGTCCGGCAGGGTGAGCTCGACCTCCTCGAAGGGCTCGCCGCCGACGCCGAGCGGCAGGCCGGGCGGTACGTCGAGCATCCGGGAGCCCTCGCCGGGGCTGAGCAGCACGGGCGGCAGGTGGCCGGCGTTGGCGAAGATGCAGCGCCGGGTGACGGCGTCGTACACCGCGTAGACGCAGGTGGCCAGGTAGACCTCGCGGGCCTCCTCGTCGGCGGTGGAGGTGAGCCGGCCGTACGCCGTGGGCGCGCCCGCCGGCGCGGTGTCGTCGCCGAGGCCGCGGGCGATCTCGTCGAGGGCGGTGAGCACCTCGGCGGGGTCGAGGTCGAGCATGGCCAGGGTGCGGACGGCGGTGCGCAGCTGTCCCATCGCGACGGCGGCGCGCAGGCCGCGGCCCATCACGTCGCCGATGACCAGGGCGGTGCGGTTGCCGGGCAGCGGGATGACGTCGAACCAGTCGCCGCCGACCTCGGTGTTGTTGTTGCTGGGCAGGTAGCGGCAGGCGATCTCCAGGCCGCTGGCCGCCGGGTTGCCCGGGGGCAGCAGGCTGCGCTGGAGGATCAGGGCCCGCTCGTGCTCGCGGCGGTAGAGCCGGGCGTTGTCGATGCAGACCGCGGCCCGGGCGACCAGCTCCTCGGCGATGGCGACGTCGCGGGCGTCGAAGGGCTCGCTGCCGATCGCGCGGGAGAGCTGGACCAGGCCGAGCACCTGGTCGCGGGCGACCAGCGGGACGATCAGGGTCGAGCGCAGCAGCGGGTCCGGGCCGGGCTCGGGGACGACGCTGCGGCCGGTGCGCAGCGCCCGGGCGTGCGGGGAGCGGCGCGGGTAGCAGAGGGTGCCGCCGGCTTCGGCGATCGGCAGGCCGGTGACGGAGCCGAGCACCGAGGAGGCGCCGCCCACCACGCTGGAGACGGCGACGCGGCGCAGTTCGCCGCTGCCGTCGGTGAGCACGCCGTCGCCGTAGCGGCCGGCGCTGGGGACGGTCTCGCCGGAGAGCAGCGCGGTGTAGAGGTCGACGGTGGCGAGGTCGCAGAACGGCGGGACGACGACGTCCAGCAGCTCCTTGGCGGTGGTCTCCAGGTCGAGGGTGGAGCCGATGTGCGCGCTGGCCTCGTTCAGCAGGGCGAGGTTGCGGCGGACGCCGTCGGCCTCGCGCTCGGCGACGTGCCGGCTGGTGACGTCGGAGACCTGGCCGGCCACGCCCACCGGCTGGCCGGCCGAGCCGTTGAGCCGGTACAGCGAGACGGCCCAGAGCCGGTTGCCCTCGCGGGTCGGGACGGCGGAGTGGAAGCGCAGGTCGAAGACGGGCTCGCCGGTGGCGAGGACCTTGCGCAGCGCGGCGGTGAGCCGGTCCGCCTCGGAGGGCGGGAAGAGGTCGTGCGCGGTGAGGCCCTCGAGGTCGGTGGGGGCCAGTCCCATGCCGGAGGCGAAGGCGTCGTTGACGCGCTGCAGCCGGAGCCGGTCGTCGAAGAGGACGAAGCCGGTGGGGGTCTGGCCGAACACGGCCTCGGAGGCGGCGAGGTCGGTCTCGATCCGGCGCAGCCGGCCGAGGTCGACGGCGAGACAGGTGGCACCCGCGGTGGGCAGGGCGCTGTCGGGCATCAGGTAGAGCTCGGCGAGGCCCTCGCCGCCGGTGGCGTCGCGGTAGGGCGTGGTGCCGACCCACTCCTCGCCGGCCAGGGTGCGTTCCAGCCGGGCGCGGCCGCGCTGCCAGAGCTCGCGCGGCACGAAGGTGCTGATCGGGTCGGCGCCGACCGCCTCGGCGGCGGGCACCCCGAAGAACTCGGCGGCGCGCTCGCTCCACTGGCTGATCCGGCCGTCGGGGCCGATCGCGAAGGTGGCGACCCGGATGTAGTCGTAGATCGAGCCCGGGTCCCCGGCGCCCCACTGGTCGGTGCCGACCACCGGGTGGGGGTCCCGCCCGCGGGCGGGCGGTGCGGCCTGCCGCCCCGGGGGGACGGGCAGGTGTGGCGACCCGGCCTGCCCGGGCACAGCGGCATGACCGCTGCTGCTCGGCGCGTTACGCGCCGGGGTGCTGTTCAACGGACCGACCCCTCCAAACCCGCGACCGTCCGGATGTCGAGAAGACCGAGTATTCATCATCGAGGGGTACGTTCACACGCCCTCAACATCACAACATCAGATCGGGCGAAGGTTTTTGTCCTACCGCCCGCGCAACCACAATGCCACGCTCGCGCCCCCTGCCGGAGTGCGCGCTCCCCCCGGCCTCCCGATGGCATATGCAGCCCCGTTCTACTCGCGTCCTACTCGACTCCCGGCTCGTCGGGCTCATTACCCGGCAGGGCCTGCTCGAACCAGACGACCTTGCCCATGCCCTCGGCCCGGGCGCCCCAGCGGAGCGCCAGCCGACGGACGAGTTCCAGCCCCCGGCCGCCCTCGTCGGCCTCGGCCGCGTGGCGCTCGCGGGGCGGGTCGGGCAGCGGGTCGGAGATCTCGACCAGCAGCGTCTCGCCCAGCGTCAACCGTACTCCGATGGGTGCGCTCGCATACCGGACCGAGTTGGTGACCAGCTCGCTGACCAGCAGCTCCGCGGTGTCGGTCAGCGCCTCGACGCCCCACTCGGCGAGCGTTCCCCGGACCAGCCGGCGGGCCCGGGAGACGGCGGTCGGCTCCGCGGGCAGCGTCCAGCCGGCCGTCGGGGTGCCCGCCTGGCCGTGCCCCAGCCGGGCCAGCAGCAGCGCGACGTCGTCCGGTTCCCGCCCCTGCTCCATGGTGTCGAGCACGGCCTCGCAGGCCCCCTGGATGGACGCGTACGGCTGCTGGAGGACGGTGATCAGCCGGCCGAGCCCGACGTCGAGGTCCTTGTCCCGGGACTCCACCAGGCCGTCGGTGCAGAGCGCGAGCAGACTGCCCTCGGGGATCTTCAGCTCCACCGCCTCGAACGGGACGCCGCCGACGCCGAGCGGGGCGCCGGACGGCAGGTCGAGGATCCGGCCCGCACCGCCGGGCAGCGGGCCGCCGGTCCGGGTCGGTCCCTCGGCCTCCTCGGCCGGCACCACCAGCACCGGCGGGATGTGGCCGGCCTTGGCGACCGTCAGCTTCGCGGTGGCCGGGTCGAACACCGCGTAGACGCAGGTGGCCAGCAGCGCCTCGTCCGGCCCCTGGGCGAGGTCGTCGGCCAGCTCGTGGACGTGCCGCAGCAGCACGTCCGGCGGCAGGTCGAGGGCGGCCAGGACACGGACGGCGGTCCGCAGCCGGCCCATCGTGGCGGCGGCCCGCAGCCCGTGGCCCATCACGTCGCCGACCACCAGCGCGGTGCGGTCGCCCGGCAGCGGGATGACGTCGAACCAGTCGCCGCCCACCTCGGTGCCGCTGCTGCCGGGCACGTACCGGTAGGCGACCTCGACGCCACTGGGCTGCGGGACCTGCTGCGGGAGCAGGGTGCGCTGCAGGGTGAGCGCGGCGGTGCGCTCACGGGCGTAGAGCCGGGCGTTGTCCAGCGAGCTGCCGGCCCGGTCGGCCAGCTCGACGGTGAAGGCCAGGTCGTCGCGGTCGAAGCCCTCGCGGTACCCGGCCCGGCTCACCAGCAGCAGGCCGATCACGATGCCGCGGGCGCGCAGCGGCACCACCAGCATCGAGTGCACGCCCAGGTCGTGGGCGGCCTGCATCTTCGGGTCGCCGGGGTAGGTGACGTCCCCCAGCTGGTCGGCGCCGGAGAGCAGCTCCGGGACGCCGGTGCGCAGCACCCGGCCGCAGGCGGAGTCCTCGGCGAAGGTGATCCGGGCGCCGCGGCGCAGCATCACCTCCACCTCGGGGCCGTCCTGGACGGAGGCGGTGCCGAGCTGGAGCAGCGAGGTGCGCCGGTCGTGGCCGTGCCGGGGCAGGTCGTCGCCGTGCGCGACCGCCTGCAGCAGGATGACCGCGGAGTGGTCGGTGAGCCGGGGCACGACGGCGCCGGCCAGCTCCTGGGCGATCCGGGAGGCGTCCAGCAGGTCGCCGACGCGGGAGCCGAACTCGTTGAGCAGCGAGAGCCGGCGCCGGGCGTGCTCGACCTTGGCCACCGCCCGGTAGCGCTCGGTCACGTCCATCACGGTGCCGGAGATGCCGAGCACCCGGCCGGCCCGGTCGGTCATCCGGCTGTAGGAGATCGAGCGGTAGCCGGAGCGCGCGGTGACCGGCGAGGCCAGGGTGACGTCGATGACCGGCTCGCCGGTGGCCAGCACCTGGCGCTGGATCGCGGTGATCTCGTCGGCGGCCCGCTCGGGCAGCGTCTCGCCGGTGGTTCGCCCGACGTGGTCCTCGGTGGCCATGCCGTTCATCTCGGCGAGGGTCCGGTTCACCGCCGTGTACCGCAGGTCGGTGTCCAGGACGGCGATGCCCAGCGGGGACTGCTCGAACAGCGCGTCCCGGACCGCGAGGTCCCGCTCGACGGCCCGGAGGGCGGCCGCCTCGGCCAGGTTGACCTGGAGGAACGGGGTGCCGTCGCCGTCCACCAGCAGCGAGATCCGGGCGTCCACGGCGACCGGGACGCCGTCCCGGTCCTGCAGTTCGGCGGGGCCGGCCCAGCGGCCGTGCCGCAGGGTGTCCTGGATCGCCGCGCGGATCCGGACGACCTGCTCCTGGTCCGGGATCAGCTCGTCGATCCGGCGGCCGACCAGCAGCTCGTTCGGCCAGCCGAGCAGCTCCTCGGCGGCCGGGCTCCAGAGCACCACCCGGCCGGCGGTGTCCAGGATCGCGATGGCCACCCGGACCACGTCCAGCAGGTTGCCCTCGCCCTGCGCACCGGGGCCGCCCGGCTCGGGGCCAGGGCCACCGGGGAAGGGCCGGCCGGGGCGGCTGCGCAGGCCCGCCGGCGGGGCGGCGTCGGCGACCACCAGGGACGGTGCGGGCTGGTCCGGCGAGGGGGCGTCGGGGGCGGGGGCCGGGTGCGGCCCGAGCTCCAGGAAGAGGCTGAACCCGTCGTCCGCGAGCCGAGATCGGAAGAGCGGCGGGGAG
>NZ_JBEYVJ010000174.1:0-14999 GCF_040643935.1 Kitasatospora sp. NPDC047058
CGCGCCCACCTGCGAGAGGCCGACTGGCTCATCGAGGCCGGCACCGGGCCCGTCGTGAAGGCGTGGCGCCTGTACGAGCACGCGCCCGTCGAGGATGCGCCCAGCCGCCCGGAGTCGGTCGTCCCGGCGGGCTTGCCGTCGATCGAGACCAGGTACCGGCCCTCGCCCGGGGACCAGGTGAAGGTGAAGGAGGCGGCCGGCATCCGCGCGGTGAGGGTGTCGGCCGGCGCCCCGCCGGCCGGCGCCGGGCCGAAGCGGAAGCCGACGTCGCGGGCGGCGGCCGCGTCGGGGAAGTGCTGCAGGATGCCCGACGGCACCACGTACTGGTTGAACGGCGGCACGTCCCACCGGCCGCGGAAGAACGAGTTGTCCTGGGCCGGGGAGCAGTTGAAGAGGTCCGCCCGGGCCAGCACGGGCAGGAACTTCGTCTGGGCGCCCGAGTACGCGAAGTCCACCTTCCCGTACTGCTGGAGGACCGGCAGGTCGCTCTCCCGGGCGCTGCGCACCGGGCCGATGCTGTCCCCGGGCGGCAGGTGGTTCGAGTCGTAGACGGCGAGGAAGCGGGAGAGCCCGCCCTCGACCTCGATCGCGTACACGACGTCGGCGGCGCCGAGCCCGGTCTGCGGCCGGGCGTTGACGATGTTGTCGACCTTCACGGCCAGGATCCGGCCGGCCCCGCCCGGCAGCCCGGTCAGCGGCGACACCGCACCGCCGGGGGACTCCGGTGCGGACGGCGTCGGCGGCACGGACGACGGGGGCGCGCCCGGCGGGGCGGAGGACGGCGGGGCGGAGGACGGCGGCGGAGCCCCCGAGGGGGCGGGCGAGCGGCCGGCCACCACCGGCAGCAGCACCGCGAGGAGCAGGACAAGGGCGGTCAGCAGGGCGGCACCGACCCGCTGCGCGCGGGAGAGCGAGCGCCACCGTGCGGACAGCCGCTCGACGGTTCTCGCGGTCGGCCGCGGAACGATGATCATCCGGGTGAACGGCCTGTCGGTGTAGGCCGATAGGGTGGCGACCATGGCACCGCGTCCACTGAACGAGATCGTCGAGCCCGGCTGGGCCACCGCGCTGGAGCCGGTCGCCGGGCGGGTCGCCGCCATGGGCGACTTCCTCCGCGCCGAGCTGGCCGCCGGCCGCACCTACCTGCCGTCCGGGCCGAACGTCCTGCGCGCCTTCCAGCAACCCCTCGCCGACGTGCGGGTGCTGATCGTCGGGCAGGACCCGTACCCGACACCCGGCCACGCGGTGGGGCTGAGCTTCTCGGTCGCGCCGGACGTGCGGCCGATCCCGGCCAGTCTGATCAACATCTTCCAGGAGTACGGCAACGACCTCGGTCTGCCGCAGCCGTCCAACGGGGACCTCACGCCGTGGACGCAGCAGGGCGTGCTGCTGCTGAACCGGGCGCTGACCACCGCTCCGCGCAAGCCGGCCGCGCACCGCGGCAAGGGCTGGGAGGAGGTCACCGAGCAGGCGATCCGGGCGCTGGTGGCGCGCGGCGGCCCGCTGGTGGCGATCCTCTGGGGGCGTGACGCGCGCAACCTGCGCCCGCTGCTGGGGGAGGTGCCGGCCATCGAGTCGGCGCACCCGAGCCCGTACTCGGCGAACGGCGGCTTCTTCGGTTCGCGGCCGTTCAGCCGGGCCAACGAGCTGCTGGTGCGGCAGGGGGCGCAGCCGGTCGACTGGCGGCTGCCGTGACGCGCCGTCCTCCGTCGCGTGCCGGGGGCGCCGTCACGCGTCGGCGGCCGTAGCAGAGCCCGGTCACGCCGGAGCGTCAACCTCACCCTAATGAGTGAAATGACGTTCTGTGTGACTCATGTGACGGATTGTTCGAGAAGACTGGCGGCTCATCATTTCCGTCGTGGGGGTGCCGCCATGTCTTCTCGCCGAATCGTTTCTGCAGCCGCCGTCGTCGCGGCCTGCACTCTGCTCACCGTCCCGCCCGTCCAGGCCGCCGAAGCGAGTCCGTCACCCGGCAGGGCGCGCGCCGTCACCGCCGAGCTCGACCTGGACGTCAGCCTGCTGAACAAGGCCGTGGACGTCCCCGTGAACATCGCGCTGAACAAGGTCGAGACCCCGGCGCAGCGCGACGGCTCGGTGCTGACCGCCACGGTCGACGGGGTCGACCAGCAGGGGCCGGTCACCCTGGTCAAGGCGGACGTCGGCCGGTCGGTGACCACGGCCGACGCCAAGGGCACCGCGGCCTCGGTCAAGCTGGTCAACGCCGACGTGCACGCCCCCGGCCTGCCGGCCACCACCCTGCTGGGCCTGGAGGCGCTCAGCTCCGAGGTCACCTGCCCGGTCGACGGGCAGCCGACCGCCAACGTGGTCGCGCCCGCGAGGCTCACCGTCCTCGGCAAGCCGGTCACCGTCGGCCTGTACGGGCCGACCAAGGTGGACGTGCCGCTGGTCGGCAGCGTCTCGGTGGAGTTCTCCCGGCAGACCACCACCTCGTCCACGGCCGCCGCCTCGGCCCTGGAGGTGCAGATCGAGGTGAATCCGCTCAACCTCAACGTCGCCAAGGTCACCGGGAGGATCACCGTCGCCTCGGTGAGCTGCGAGAAGCCGTCCGGGCCGGCCACCCCGACCCCCACCGCACCCGCACCGACCGGCACCCCGGCCGTGCAGCCCGTCGTGGACACCACCGCGGGGGCGCCCACCGGTCGCCCCGCGGCCCCGCACACCACCGCGAGCGCCACCGGGGCCGGGGGCAACGCGGCCGCGGGCAACCTCGCCGCCACCGGCGGCAGCAGCGTCACCGTCCCGCTCGCCGTCGGCGCGGCCGCCCTGGTCGCGGTCGGCTTCGGCGCGCTCCGGGTCACCCGCCGCCGGGCCGCCCACGCCCGGCGGCACTGAGCGGAGCCCCCGTCGCGGGCGGGAGTGCCACCGGTGGCACTCCCGCACCGTAACCGTGCCGACGCGGACGGTTGGTTCACCTGGGCGTTACATGAGAGGAACAACCGGGAAACGGCGGCTTGCAACGCTACGCGGGCACCCACCACCCAGTAATGCGAGGTACACCGCCGTGGCAATCAAGGCCGAGTACATCTGGATCGACGGCACCAAGCCGACCGCCAAGCTCCGTTCCAAGACTCGCGTCCTGGCCAGCGCGGACAAGATCCCCACCTGGGGCTTCGACGGTTCCTCCACCAACCAGGCCGAGGGCCACGCGTCGGACCGCGTGCTGGAGCCGGTCAAGGTCACCAAGGACCCGATCCGCGGCGGCGACAACATCCTCGTCCTCTGCGAGGTCCTGGAGACGGACGGTACCCCGCACGAGTCCAACACCCGCGCCCTGCTGCGTGAGGTGCACGAGAAGTACGCCGCTCAGGAGTCGATCTTCGGCATCGAGCAGGAGTACACCTTCTTCAAGGGCTCCCGCCCGCTGGGCTTCCCGGAGGGCGGCTTCCCGGCCCCGCAGGGCGGCTACTACTGCGGTGTCGGCGCCGAGGAGGTCTTCGGCCGCGAGATCGTCGAGCTGCACCTCGACCGCTGCATCGACGCCGGCCTGGCCATCTGCGGCATCAACGCCGAGGTCATGCCCGGCCAGTGGGAGTTCCAGATCGGCCCGGTCGACTCGCTGACCGTCTCGGACGACCTGTGGATCGCCCGCTACCTGCTGTACCGCACCGCCGAGGAGTTCGGCATCGACGCCACCCTGGACGCCAAGCCGGCCCGTGGCGACTGGAACGGCGCGGGTGCCCACACCAACTTCTCCACCAAGGCGATGCGCGAGGGCTACGACGCCATCATCACCGCCTGCGAGTCGCTCGGCGCCTCCCAGGAGAAGGTCCTGGAGCACGTCAACCAGTACGGTGACGACATCCAGTCCCGCCTGACCGGCAAGCACGAGACCGCCCCGTGGAACGTCTACAGCTACGGCGTCTCCAACCGCGGCGCGTCGGTCCGCATCCCGTGGCAGGTCGAGGTGGAGCAGAAGGGCTACATCGAGGACCGTCGCCCGAACGCGAACATCGACCCCTACGTCGTCACCCGCCTGCTGATCAACACCTGCTGCGAGGCGCTGGAGAAGGCCGGCCAGGTCTGATCCGCCCCCTCCGTCGTACGGCCGTCGGCCCTTCCCCGCCCGGGGGAGGGCCGACGGCCGTTCCGGCGTCTCCGCCCGCGGTGGCCTACGCCAGCCCGCCGGTCGCGCGGAGGTTCTGGCCGGTGACCCACCGGCCGTCCGGGCCCGCCAGGAACGCCACCACGTCGGCGATGTCGGCCGGCTGCCCCAGCCGCCGCAGCGGTGTCATCCCGGCGACCGCGTCCAGCGCCTCCGCCGGATTGGTGCCGCGCAGCAGCTCGGTGTCGGTCGCCCCCGGCGAGACGGTGTTCACGGTGATCCCGCGCGGCCCGAGCTCCTGCGCCGCGACGGCGGCCAACTGCTCGACCGCGCCCTTGCTCGCGACGTACGGGGCGCTGCCGGGGACGGGCCGGACGGTGTTGACCGTGGAGATGTTCACGATCCGGCCGCCGTCGCGCATCGACCGGGCCGCGTGGCGCACGGTCAGGAACACCGCCCGCGCGTTGACCGCCAGCACCCGGTCGAACTCGGCCGGCTCGGTCTCGGCGATCGTGGCCCGCGCGAAGGACGTCGCGGCGTTGTTCACCAGGATGTCCAGCCCGCCGAGCAGCTCCCCGGCCTCCCGCATCAGCCGCTCGGGCCCGTCCGGATCGGCCAGGTCCAGCCGGAGCGCGTGGACCGTCCCGCCCTCCGCGCGCACCGCCCGGACGACGTCGGCCGCGGCGTCCACGGCGGTGGCGAAGTTGAAGACGACGTCGGCGCCGTCGCGGCACAGGCGCTCGACGATCGCCCGGCCGATGCCGCGCGAGCCCCCGGTGACGACGGCGGCCTTGCCCTTCAACACGGTTCCTCCACGGGTGTGCGGTATCCGATCACGGGACGAGCCGTACCCGGACGCACCCGGCCGTACCCCTGCCCCGGTTCCGCGGCTCAGGGGATCCGGAACTCCTGCGACTTGTTGCCGGGCGTGCAGGTGGCCATGGTGACCTGGTTGCCCGGGCCGTTGTCGGTCATGCAGGACTGGCCCATGTAGTCCTTGAGAGAGAAGGCGCCCGGCGTGCTCGCCGCGGCGACCGTCCAGTTGGTCAGCACGCTGAACCCGCCGGAGAGCGTCACCCGCCCGTCCTGCTCCTGGACGAGGAGCGGGCCGCTCAGGTTGCACGGGGTGAAGTGGTACCAGCCGCCGGGGTCCGGGTCCGAGCGGACCCAGCCGTACGCGGTGTTGCCGCCCATCAGCACGCCCTGGCCGCCCGACGGGGTGTCCTTGGAGAGGCCGAGCTTCTGGCCGGACGCCACGCTGACGATGGCGCCCCACTTGGTGCCGCCGCAGCCCGGCGGCGTGCTCGGCTGCTGCTGCGGTGCCGGGTCGGCGGGCGCGGGCTGGTTGCCGGCGGCCGGCTGGGCGGGAGTGGCGGCCGGGGGCTGGGCCGTGGTGCCGTTGCCTCCGCCGGTGACGCCGGTTCCGCCTGCTACGGCTCCGGCGCCGCTTCCGCGGGTGGGCGTGCCCTGGCCGGCGGCGCTCGGGACCGGGCTCCCGCCCGCGGGCGGGGTGGCGGCCGGCGCGGTGGTCGCGGGAGGGGTGGCGGCCGCCGGAGCCGTCGCGGGCGGGGCCGTCGGTGACGGGGTGCTCGGGCCGGCCGTGCCGGAGGCTGCCGGGGAGGGCTGCTGCCCGGCCGGTGCCTGTGCCTGGGACCTGAAGGGCGTGTGGTCGATCAGCAGGGCGGTCGTGGTGCCGGCCGTGATGATCACCGGGATGACGATCGGGACGAGGAAGCCCCGTCGCTTCCTGCGCGCGGTCGGCTCGGTGGCGGCGGCACGGGGCTCCACCGGGCCGGCCTCGCCCACCGCCTCGGCGGGTTTGACGGGCTCGGCGGGCCCGGCAGCTCCGGCGGGAACCGCGGCCGCCGAACCGGCGGCCGGGGCGCCGATCGCCGCCCGTGCCGCGGCCGCCATCACGGCGGCGTCGGCGAAGCGGTCCTCCGCCTTCTTCGCCAGCGCGGTGGCGACGAACCTCCGCACCTCCGGCGGGAAGTCCGCCGGCAGCTCCGGAGCCGGCTCCCGGAGGTGCTTGAGCGCGACCTCGAGCACCGACTCCCCGTCGAACGGCGGCTGCCCGGTGAGCAGTTCGAAGGCCACCACGCCGATCGAGTACAGGTCGGAGGCCGGTGTGACGGCCTTGCCCTCGGCCTGCTCCGGGGCCATGTACAGCGCCGTGCCGATCACCGCGTGCGAGGCGGTGATCCTGGTGCTCGCCACGGCCCGGGCGATGCCGAAGTCGGTCACCGTCACCCGGCCGTCGGGGCGGAGCATCAGGTTGGACGGCTTCACGTCGCGGTGCACGATGTCCTGACGGTGTGCGGCGTGCAGCGCGTCCAGCGTGGTGGCGAGCAGGCCGAGCGCCCGCTCCGGCGGCATCGGCCCGTCGTCGGTGAGCACCCGGTCCAGCGGCTGCCCGTCGACCAGCTCCATGACGATGTAGGCGACCCGGTCCTCGGCATCTCCGCCGCTCTCGCCGTAGTCGTGCACGTCGACGATGCCGGGGTGCCTGAGCGCGGCCAGCAACTGGGCCTCGCGGCGGAACCGTTGGACGAACGCGCCGTCCTCGACCAGCCCCGGGTGCAGGATCTTCACTGCGACCCGGCGCGCCAGCACCTCGTCGTCGGCCTGCCAGACGGAGCCCATGCCCCCGCCGCCGATCCGCCCGGTCAGCGTGTACCGCCCCCCGAGCACCGTCCCCCGGCTGCTCATGCCCCTGCCCCCATGTGTCATGCCCGGCGCGTCGTGCGCGGCGCGCGTGTCATGCCCGGCCCAACCGGCCCGCTCGGTCGCACAGTCTGCCAGAGCGGCGTCCGGGGGCCGGTCCCGCCCGTGCTCAGGGGTGTGCTCCAACTCCGGTCGCAGGGAAGGCCGGTGGTCAGGGGTTCGTTCCGGTGAGGTGCTCAGACGCCGGGGACGGCCTGCTTGGGGTCGGTGTGCCAGTTGGTGACGACCGGCTTGTCGACCTTGATGCTGCCGACCGGAATGCTCACCGGATTGGGGTCCTGGCTGCCGATGGCGATGATGACGTCGCCGAACTCGACCGCCTGGTTGCTCTTGGTGCTCTTGGGGTTGACACCCGCGTAGGCGGCCTTGGACCCGCTGAGGGTGATCGGTTCGCCGACCGCCTGCTCGGCGTTGGCGGCCTCGATGCCGGCCGAGCCGAAGGCGATCACCGGGTGCGCGCCGGACAGGGTGCAGGTGATGCCGGCCTTGGCCTTCGCGGTGATCAGCACGTAGCCGCCCGCCTGCATCTCCAGCTTGGCGGAGAAGGTGAGGTCGTTGGCGCCGCAGGCCTGGCCGCCCTTGTCGCCGGGCGCCGGGGCCGAGGGCTTTGCCGTCCCGCCGGCCGAGGGCTTGGCCGACGTGCCGCCGGTCGCGCCGCCGGAGGCTCCGCCGGCGGTCGGGGCGGGGGCGGCGGAGCCGGTGGCCGCACCGGTCGCGGGAGCCGTGGCCGGGGCCGCGGTCGGGGCCGCGGTCGGAGCAGCGGCTGCCGAGCCGCTGTTGTCCGGCCCGCAGGCGGTGGCGGCGGCCGCGAGGGCGGCGACCGTCGCGGCGGTGAGAGCGATTCGCGAGCGCATTGCGGTCCAACTTCCGTCGTCCGAAGGGATCGTGTTCGGATATGACGGTAGGCCAGGTTCGTTCACCGCCCGGTGCGCAAATGTTCCCGATCCTGTTTCAGCTGCCGGAGGATCCTGCGCCCTGGGCGTCGAGGTGGGCCCGGCCGAGCGGCTGGTCGGGCGCCTCGTCCAGTACCCCGCCGAGCGGCTGGTCGAGTGCCTCGTCCAGTACCCCGCCGAGCGCGGCGAGGAAGCGGTCGGTGGTCTCCCGGTCCCGGACGGCGATGCGCAGCCAGTCCGGCCCGAGCCCCGGGAAGGTGTCGCCCCGGCGGACGGCGAAGCCGCGCTCGCGCAGCCGTTCGCGGACGGCGGCCGCGTCCGGCAGCTCGACCAGCAGGAACGAGGCGGCCGGCGCACCGTGCACCCGGACGGCCGGGAAGGCGGCGAGGCCCTTCAGCAGGTGTTCCCGCCGGTCGCCGAGCTCGTGGGCCGCCTGCTCGGCCTCGGCCAGGGCGGCCGGGGTGCTGCACGCCTCGGCGGCGGCCAGGGCGGGGGTGGAGACCGGCCAGAGCGGCTGGGCGGCGGCCAGGGCGGCGATCAGCGGGGCCGGGCCGAGGGCGTAGCCGATCCGCAGGCCGGCCAGGCCCCAGGTCTTGGTGAGGCTGCGCAGCACGACCACCTGTCCGGGCAGGTCCCGTACACCGGCGAGGGATTCGGTCTCGCCCGGCACGGTGTCCATGAACGCCTCGTCGACCACCAGCGTGCGGCCGGGCCGGGCGAGGGCGGCCACAGCCGCGGCCGGGTGCAGGACGGAGGTCGGGTTGGTCGGGTTGCCCAGGACGACGAGGTCGGCGTCGGCGGGCACGTCACCCAGCCGGAAGCCGTCGGCGGGGGAGAGGAGCACCCGCTCCACCGGGTGCCCGGCGTCCCGCAGTGCCGCCTCCGGTTCGGTGAACTGCGGGTGCACCACGGCGACCTGACGTGGAGCCAGGACGCGGGCGAGCAGGACGAACGCCTCCGCCGCCCCCGAGGTGAGCAGTACCTCCGCCACCGGCCGCCCGTGCCGGGCCGCGACGGCGGCGCGGGCGCTCGTCTGGTCGGGGTAGGCGGCCAGGTCGCCGAGCGTCGCCGCGAGGTGCTCGCGCAGCCACTGCGGCGGCGTGCCGGTGCGGACGTTGACGGCGAGGTCGACCAGGCCGAGGCCGTCGGCGCGCACCTCCGCGTCACCGTGGTGGCGGAGGTCGTGGTCGGCGGTGGTCACGGGCGGTCTCCATCGACGGTCGGTACGGCGGTCGGAACAGCGGTCGGAACAGCGGTCGGTACAGCGGTCGGAACAGCGGTCGGTACGGCGGGCGCAACAACGGGAGAGGCGGCGGGAGGGGCGGCGGGCAGGCCGGGGACCCGGACGAGGTCGTAGCCCTCGGCCGGCGGCGGGTCGTACGCGAGCCCGTCCCCGAGGGCGACCAGGGCGACCGCCTCCCGCCGGGTGGCGAGTTCGACGGCCCTCCCGGCACAGTCCTCGGCGGTGGAGGCGGTGAACCGGCGTGCACCCGGCCGTAGGAAGCCCGCGGCGAACTCCAACGCGCCCGGCGCGCCCACCACGACCGTGGCGCGCCGCAGTTCCGCCTCGGCGCGCGGGACGACCAGGTCGCGCTCCCCGGGGCCGAGGCCCACCACCACGAGCCGTCCGCGCACCGCCGCCCGGGCGATCGCGACGGTCACCGTCGCACTCTTCTGCTTGGGGACGACGATGGCACCGCCGGGCGCACTCGCCAGCGCGGCGGCCTCCGCCACACTCGTCGTGCCGACCGCCGCGCCCACCGCGGAGGACGGGTTCGGCACCGTGACGGCCGCGAGCTCCTCGGCGGTGTGCTCGTCCACCGGCAGGCCCAGCAGGGCGGCGGCGCCGCGGACGGCCGGGTGGCCGCCCTTGCCGGCCAGCGTGGCCAGCCGGGCGAGCGAGCCGTGGTCCAGGCCGGCCTCGGCGAGCACCGCGCGGATCAGCCGCGTCACCTCGGGCGGTGCGGTCGCCTCGCGCAGGCCGATCCCGACCACCAGGTCACCGGCGTGCAGGCGGGGGTGCGCGGGCGGCGGCGGGAAGCCGCGCGCGCCCTCGTCCCCGTCCCGGGCCGGCCCGGCCGGCGCGGAGCGGTGCGCGGCCCGTCCGCCGGTGACGACCGGGCAGGTGCCGAGCAGGGCCGACACCTCGGCGGCCAGCTCGTCCGCGCCCCCGGCGCGCCCGGTCAGCGACACGGCGAAGCGCCGCTCCGGATCCACCACGACCAGGCCGACCGCGCCGCCCCCGCTGTCCAGGCCGACCCCGCCGGCCGTGCGCCCGTCCGGTCCGGCAGGCGGACGCCGCAGCAGCAGTCGTACGATCGACCCGACGGGCGCGAAACAGACCAGCTGCCGGCACTCGCCCAGGGCGCGTTCCAGGACGTCCCCCGGGCCCTCGCCGTCCTCCCCCACCCGGTACACCGTGCTGCCGGCCGACCACAGCGCGTGCAGTTCCCCGGCGAGCGGGCGACCCGCCTCGCCCAGGGCCAGCAGCCCGATCACGTCGCGTTCCCTTCACCCGGCGGCCGCCCGCCGGCCGCCCGGCAGCCGTCCACCGGCCGTTCGCGGGCCGGTCGACGGCCCGTGGAATCCCACCACGCCCCTGATGGACGGGTCAATCGAGGCGCCTGTGACCTCCACCGCCCCCACCGCCACCCCGCGACGGCTGTTCGCCTGTTCTTCATGTACCTCCGGCGGTACCCGCCACCGCCGCGCTCCTACTGTTTGCGGCGCTCGACCGGCACCACCCCCGCCGGGGTCCCCCCGGGCCCCGGCCCGTCCCGACGCACGGAGGACACCATGCCCTTCGCACGACTCCGCTCGAACAACAGCCGCCCGCGCCGCACCCTGACCGCCCTCGGCTCCGGCCTCGGCCTCGTCGCCGGCTCGCTCGGCCTCTGGGCCGCGACCGGTACCGCCGCGCAGGCCGCCGCGCTCCCCGCGCCCGACCACGTGGTCGTCGTCGTGCTGGAGAACCACGCGTACTCGCAGATCATCGGCAGCTCCAGCGCGCCGTACATCAACAACACCCTCAAGGCCGGCGGCGCCACCCTCACCCAGTCGTACGGGATCACCCACCCCAGCGAGCCCAACTACTACCAGCTGTTCTCCGGCTCCAACCAGGGCCGCACGGACGACAGCTGCGTGCCGGTCGGCTCGATCGGCGCCCCCAACCTGGGCTCCGAGCTGATCGCCGCCGGCAAGACCTGGGGCAGCTACAACGAGGGCCTGCCGAGCCAGGGCTCGACCGTCTGCAGCAGCGGCAGGTACGCCCAGAAGCACAACCCGTGGTTCGGCTTCAGCAACGTGCCGACCAACACCGCGTACACCATGACGCAGTTCCCGTCCGACTACAGCACGCTGCCGAAGGTCTCCTTCGTCGTGCCGGACCTGTGCAACGACATGCACGACTGCTCGGTCTCGACCGGTGACACCTGGGTCAAGAACAAGCTCGGCGCGTACGCGACCTGGGCCCAGACCCACAACAGCATCCTCGTCCTGACCTTCGACGAGGACAACAAGCTCTCCGGCAACCGCATCCCCACCCTCTTCTACGGCGCCCACGTCACCCCGGGCTCCACCACCGCCACCACGTACAACCACTACAACGTGCTGCGCACCCTGGAGGACCTCGCCGGGCTGACCACCCACGCGGGCAACGCCAACACCGCCGCCACCATCTCCGGCATCTGGAACTGACGCCCGTGTACGTCGCGGACTCCCGCAGCTCCAAGGCCCCTGCCCCGGCCCCCCGGCCGGGGCAGGGCCCCCGGCGGCCCGACGGCGGGCACGGCGGGAGGGCGGCCGCCAGGGCCACCCGGGCCGCCGTACCGGGCACCGTACTGGCCCTCGGGACCGTCAGCCTGGTCACCGACGTCTCCTCCGAGATGGTCAGCGCCGTCCTGCCGCTCTACCTCCTCACCGGGCTCGGCCTCTCCCCGCTCGGCTTCGGACTGCTGGACGGCATCCAGAACGGCTTCAGCGCCCTCGTCCGGCTGGCCGGCGGCCACCTCGCCGACCGGCGCGGCGCCGACGGCGAGCGCCGCCACAAGGCGGTCGCGGTGGTCGGGTACGGGCTGTCGGCGCTCTGCAAGCCGCTGCTGCTGCTCGCCCACACCGTCCCCCTGATCGGCGCCGTGCTCGCCGTCGACCGCACCGGCAAGGGCCTGCGCACCGCCCCCCGGGACGCGATGATCTCGCTCGCCACCGAACCCGAGCACCGCGGCCGGGCGTTCGGCGTCCACCGAGCGATGGACACGGTCGGCGCGCTGCTCGGCCCGCTCGCCGCCTTCCTGGTGCTCCGCCTGGCCGGCGGCCCGCTGCTCGCCGACGGCGGCGAACGCCACGGCTACGACGCGGTGTTCACGGTCAGCGCATGCGTGGCCGTGCTCGGCGTGCTGGTGCTGCTGCTCTTCGTGCCGAACCGCATCCAGGACGCCGGGAACGAGGACGGACCGTCGGCCGGCTCCCCCCGGCTGCGCGACGGCCTCGCCCTGCTGCGCCTGCCCGGCCTGCGCCGGCTGGCCGTCTGCGCGGTCCTGCTCGGCCTGACCACCGTCAGCGACTCCTTCCTCTACCTGCTCGTACAGCGCCGGCTCGGCCTCGCCACCGGCCTCTTCCCGCTGCTGCCGCTCGGCACCGCCGCGGCCTTCCTGCTGCTCGCCGTCCCGCTCGGCGCACTCGCCGACCGGATCGGCCGCCGGCTGCTCTTCCTGGCCGGCCACGGCCTGCTGCTCCTGGCGTACGGGCTGCTGCTCTCGCCGCTCAGCGGGCTGCCGGTGGTGGTCTGTGTGCTGGTGCTGCACGGCGCGTTCTACGCCGCGACCGACGGCGTGCTGGCCGCCGCCGCGGCCGACGCCGTCCCGGCCGACCAGCGGGGCGCCGGGCTCGCCCTGGTCGGCACCGGGCAGGCGCTCGCCCGGTTCGCCTGCTCGCTGGTGTTCGGCGCGCTGTGGAGCGCGGTCGGCGGCACCACCGCGCTCGCCTGGTCGGCGGCCGCCCTGGCCTGCTGCGTGGCCGGGGCGACCCTCGTCCTCCGGGAACCCGCCTCCCCGGCCGTTCCCGCCGCTCCCGCCGCCGCTTCCCCCACCGATCCCGAGGTGCCGTCGTGACCGAGCCCCTGCCGAACCGCACCAGGGTGCTGATCCTGCTCGTCGCCGTCCTGCTGCTCGGCACGGTCGGCACCGGCGCGGTGCTGTACGCCTCCGACCGGGCCGCCGAGCGGGACCAGGTCCAGCCCGGCGGCCCGGTGGTCACCCCCGGCCCGGTCACCCTCCGGCCGGGCCCCGCCCGCACGCTCGTCTTCCGCAACATGGCCTGGGGTCCGCACCGCGACGAGCTCGCCACCGTCCCCGCCGACCACCCGGACGGCCCGCGCACCTCCTCCGGCGTCCAGTGCCTGCGCTTCCACACGGCGGGCGGCACCGGCATCTGCCTGCAGGCCCAGCACGGTGCGCTCCAGGACAGCTACCGGGCCGTGGTGCTGGACGAGCACCTGAAGGAAGTGCGTTCCTTCCCCGCCGCCGGCATCCCCACCCGCTCCCGCGTCGCGCCCTCCGGCCACCTCGCCGCCTGGACGGTGTTCGTCAGCGGCGACTCCTACGCCGGCACCGACTTCTCCACCCGCACCTCGATCGTCGACGTCCGCGACGGGAACCTCCGGGACAACCTGGAGACCTTCGAGGTCATCAAGGACGGCAAGCCGTACCGGGCGCCCGACGTCAACATCTGGGGCGTCACCTTCGCCGACGACAACACCTTCTACGTCACCGTGGCCACCGGCGGCCAGACCTACCTCGCCCGCGGCGACCTCGCCGCCCGCACCCTCACCACCCTCCACGAGAACGTCGAGTGCCCCTCGCTCTCCCCGGACGGGACGCGGATCGCCTACAAGAAGCGGGTGGCCGACGCCCCCGCGGACGCGCCCTGGCGGCTCTACGTGCTCGACCTCGCCACCATGACCGAGACCGCCACCGCCGAGCAGCGCAACATCGACGACCAGGCACTCTGGTCCGACGCCTCGACGCTGCTCTACGCCCTCCCCGGCGATTTCGGGGCCGACCTGTGGACGGTTCCGGCGGACGGCGGGGGTGCCGCCGCACGGCTGCTCGAAGCAGCCGTGGCCCCGGCCTATCCGGGCTGATGGGGCCGGTGGGTACCCGCCGGAACGGCGAGCGTAGGGTCCACGTCGAGCAGTGCGAGTGGCCCGAGGCGGGGGAGCTGGAGCGGTGAAGGACACGGGGCGGGCTGTGCCCGAGCGGATGGTCGGCGAATCCTGGCCGGCGCTGCACGGCCGGCCGGTGCTACGGCGGACGATCGCGATCAGTCTCGTGCTCTGCATATCGGCCGCGGCGGCCCTCGCCATCCGCGGCGTCAACGCGCTCACCCTCGGGCGGGGCGTCATCGAGACCGACCGCGACCGCGCCGAACTGCTCGCCGGCCTCCACCCCTCCCAGCACCCGGGCGCGGGCCGCTACTACGTACCGGTGGGCGCGGTCTACACGCACCTCGCGGACGGCGCGCCGGTCGCCTACCTGCACTACCGGCTGGTCGGCGGCCAGGACGTCGGCCTGGGCGACTTCCTCCGCACCTACGACCTGCCCGCCCCGGGCCCGAGCGCCACCCTGCCCGCCGACCTGGCGGCAGCCCTCGGCGGGGACGAGCCGGCCGAGGCCCTGGAACTGGCCGAGCCGTCTCCTTCCCCGGCCCCCGTCGTCTCCGACTCGCCCTCGTCCGTCCCCTCGCCCTCCCTGGCCCCGCCGCCTCCGCCGTCGCCGTCGCCGTTGCCGTTGCCGTCGTCACCGTCGCCCGAACCGACCGTGACCGAGTCACCGAGCCCGTCGCCGTCACCCTGCACCGACGACGAGGAGTCCGACGACGAGGCCACCCCGGAGCCCTCCGAAACCCCCGCGGCCGCCCACCCCTCAACGGGCCTCCAGTCGGCGGACGAGCCCCCGCCCCCGGCCACCGCCCCGTCTCCCACCGAGACCCCGACTCCGACCCCCACTGCGACGCCTACCCCTACCCCCGCCGCCGCTCCGGCCCCCACCCGCCGCATCTACGTCGCCACCACCCCCAGCGTCCCCGGCGCCGCCGACATCTACGTCCGCGCCACCGGCTGAGGAGCTTTCATCATCCCGGCGCGGCTCCGGCTGTGTCGCAGCTTCGTGACACCTCAGCGGGGCCGACGATCCGGGGCCGGGTGCGCGGTAGCCTGGCCGCTTTGCGGTTACGGGGGAGGGCTGAGATGGCGGGGACGGGGTACGAGGTTGATCCGCAGGCGCTGAAGCTGGCGGAGGAGGGCATCAACGGCGCGATCGGGG
>NZ_JBEYVJ010000175.1:0-14932 GCF_040643935.1 Kitasatospora sp. NPDC047058
CCTGCTCCCGCTGCCCGAGGCCGAGTACCGCTTCACCGCCCGCCGCGGCGCCTACGGCAGCTGGCTGGTCGACGGCCCACGGCCGCGCCGGTCTCCGGCCAGGAGTTCCTCGGCCTGCTGACCGGCCTGCTGCCGGCCGGCCGCGTCGTCGACGTCGGCGAGGCACGGGGGACGGAGAGCGGCACCCCGCAGCTGCGGCTGACCCACGACGACGGCCACGGCACGGTGCAGTACCTGTTCTGGATCACACGCGACGCGGGCGGCGCCGACGAGGGCTGCGCGCACACCGCCGCGCCCGACGTCTGCACCGAGTCCACCACGGCGGACGGGTCCCGGGTGGTGGTCTACCAGGCCGGCACCCGGGACGGCGAGCCGGCCGGTGCGAAGACCTGGTCCGCCTCGCTGATCACGAAGAGCGGCTACCACCTGATGCTCCAGGAGTGGAACCGCAGGCCCCTGGAGCAGGGGACGGACATCACCCGGGCCGAGCCGCCGCTGACGGCCGGCCGGATGGTCGAGGTGGTGACGGACAAGCGCTGGGACCGGGTCGCCGCCGCCATCCCGGCGGACGGGCGCCCGGGGGCGGGCGGCGCCCCGGGCGTCGCCGTCACCCCGGGCGGCAAGCCGCTGCTGCCCTCCGACGTCGTCTCCGGGCAGGGCGGGGCCGGGCAGGGGAAGGGCGGTACGCCGCCGCTGCCGCAGCCCGGTGCGACGGGGTCCACGGGCGCGCCCGTGCCGCCCACGGCGGTGCCGGGCGTCCTCGCCCCGCAGAACGGCCCGGCGACGCCCCCGGCCCTCCCCTGAGACGAGGGGCGAAGGGCCCCTACGGCCCCTCAGGCACCCCTCAGCTCGGGCGGTTGCGCTCGTACACCAGGCGCAGGCCGATCAGGGTCAGCCAGGGCTCGTGCACGTCGATGGTGCCGGCCTCGCCGAGGACCAGCGGGGCCAGCCCGCCGGTGGCGATGACCTGGACGTCGTCCGGGTCCTTGGCGAGCTCCCGGGCCATCCGGTCGACCAGGCCGTCGACCTGGCCGGCGAACCCGTAGAGGATGCCGGACTGCATGCCCTCGACGGTGTTCTTGCCGATCACGTTCCGCGGCCGGGCCAGCTCGATCTTGCGCAGCTGGGCGCCGCGCGCGCCGAGCGCCTCCACCGAGATCTCGATGCCGGGGGCGATCGCCCCGCCGACGTAGTCGCCGCGGGCGTTGATCGCGTCGAAGGTGGTGGCGGTGCCGAAGTCGACCACGATGCACGGCCCGCCGTACAGGTGGTTGGCGGCGAGCGCATTGACGATGCGGTCGGCGCCGACCTCCTTGGGGTGGTCCATCAGCACGTGCACGCCCGTCTTCACCCCGGGCTCCACGATGACCGCGGGCACGTCGCCGTAGTAACGGCGCGTCACCTCGCGGAACTCGTGGAGCACCGAGGGGACGGACGAGCAGATCGCCAGGCCCTCCACCGCGGCCTCGTTGACCGCGGTGTGGGAGCCCATCAGCCCCTGCAGGAGCACCGCCAGCTCGTCGGCCGTACGGCGCGGATCGGTGGAGATCCGCCAGTGCTCGACCACGTCCTCGCCGTCGAACAGGCCGAGTGTGGTCTGGGTGTTGCCGACGTCGATGGTGAGCAGCATGGGTGCCTTCTGCGTGAGGGACGATCAGGTGATCAGGCGCGCAGGTCCAGGCCGATGTCCAGGATCGGCGAGGAGTGCGTGAGCGCGCCCACGGCCAGGTAGTCGACACCAGTCTGGGCGACCTCGCGCGCGCTGGCCAGGGTCAGGCCGCCGGAAGCCTCCAGCTTCGCCCGGCCGGCCACCAGCTCGACGGCCTCCTTGAGCTGCGCGACGGTGAAGTTGTCGAGCAGGATCAGGTCGGCCCCGGCCTCCAGCACCGGCGTGATCTGCTCCAGGGTGTCGACCTCGACCTCGACCGGCAGGTCGGGGTACGCGGCCCGGACGGCCCGGAAGGCCTCGGCGACGCCGCCGGCCGCGACCACGTGGTTGTCCTTGACCAGGGCCGCGTCGGACAGCGCCATCCGGTGGTTGGCGCCGCCGCCGCAGCGGACCGCGTACTTCTGCAGCGCGCGCAGGCCCGGGGTGGTCTTGCGGGTGTCGCGGACCACCGCGCCGGTGCCGTCCAGGGCGTCCGTCCAGGCGCGGGTGGCGGTGGCGATGCCGGAGAGGTGGCAGAGCAGGTTCAGCGCGCTGCGCTCGGCGGTGAGCAGGTCGCGGGTGCGGCCGCGGACCGAGAGCAGCACCTGGCCGGCCTCGGCCCGGTCGCCGTCCTGGACGTGCCGCTCGACCTCGAACTCCTCCTCGCAGACCAGCGAGACGACGGCCTCGGCGATCCGCAGGCCGGCCACCACGCCCGCCTCGCGGGCGGTGAAGTCGGCGGTGGCGACGGCGTCGGCCGGCACGGTGGCGACGGAGGTGACGTCCTCGCCGCCGGCCAGGTCCTCGGCCAGCGCCAGGGTGGCGATGTCCTCGACCTCGACCGGGTCCAGCCCGGCCTCCTCCAGCAGCTCGGCGAGCTGCGGGTCCAGGCCGGTCTCGTAGCCCTCGCCGTCCCCGCAGGCGCAGCCGTCGCCGCAGCCTCCGGCCATCGGGAGTTCCTCGTGGGCCTCGTGGGAGTGGGTCATGGTTCTACTGCTCCTCAGGGGTGCTGACAAGGTCGCCGGAGGCGGTGAGGGTGGTGATCAGGTGGCGCCGCCAGGTGGCGTCGTCCCGGTCGGGGAAGTCCTCGCGCCAGTGGCAGCCGCGGGTCTCGGTGCGCTGCGCGGCGGCCGCGACCAGGGCGGTGGCGACCAGCAGCAGGTTGGCGGACTCCCAGGTCTCCACCCGGGGGTCGGCGGGCTTCTCCTCCGCCGCGTGCGTGTGGGCGGTCCCGGCGAGCAGCGCGAGCCCGGCGGCGGTGCCGGCCATCGAGGCGGCCGAGCGCAGCACGCCGGCGCCGCGCGACATCAGCCGCTGGATCTCGGCGCGCGCCTCGGGTGCGGGCAGCGGCACCGGGTGCGCGGCCCGGGCGGCCGCGACGTCCACCGCCCGTTCGGGCAGGTCGCCCGCGCGGTGCCGGCCGGCCAGGTCGGCGGCGATCCGTTCGGCGAAGACCAGGCCCTCCAGCAGCGAGTTGGAGGCCAGCCGGTTGGCGCCGTGCACCCCGGTGCAGGCGACCTCGCCGCAGGCGTACAGGCCCGGGACGGTGGTCCGGCCGTGCAGGTCGGTGCGGATGCCGCCGGAGGCGTAGTGCGCGGCCGGGGCGACCGGGATCGGCTCGGTGACCGGGTCGATGCCGTGCGCGCGGCAGGACGCGAGGATGGTCGGGAACCGCTGCTCCCACATCGCGGCGCCGAAGTGCCGCCCGTCCAGATACATGTGCTCGGTGCCCCGGAGCTGCATCTGCCGGGTGATCGCCTTGGCGACGATGTCGCGCGGGGCCAGCTCGGCCAGCTCGTGCTGCCCGACCATGAACCGGGTGCCGGCCGCGTCGACCAGGTGGGCGCCCTCGCCGCGGACGGCCTCGGAGACCAGCGGCTGCTGGCCCTCGGCGTCGGGGCCGAGCCAGAGCACGGTCGGGTGGAACTGCACGAACTCCAGGTCGGTGACCTCGGCGCCGGCCCGCAGCGCGAGCGCCACGCCGTCGCCGGTGGAGACCGCCGGGTTGGTGGTGGCCGAGAAGACCTGGCCCATGCCGCCGGTGGCGAGCACCACCGCGCGGGCCCGGATGGCGCCGACGCCGTCGCGCTGGCCCTCGCCCATCACGTGCAGGGTGAGGCCGGCGGCGTGCCCGTCGGCGTCGGTGAGCAGGTCGAGGACGAGGGCGTGCTCGATCAGCTCCAGGCCGGGGTCGCTGCGGACGGCGGCGACCAGCGCGCGCGATATCTCGGCGCCGGTGGCGTCCCCGCCCGCGTGCGCGATCCGGCGCCGGTGGTGGCCGCCCTCGCGGGTGAGCAGGATCTCGCCGTCCTCGCCGCGGTCGAACGCGGCGCCGGTGGCGATCAGCCGGCGGACGGAGTCCGGGCCCTCGGTGACGAGGGTGCGCACGGCGTCCTCATCGCAGAGCCCGGCGCCGGCCACCAGGGTGTCGTCCAGGTGCTGTTCGGGGGTGTCGCCCTCGCCCAGGGCGGCGGCGATGCCGCCCTGGGCCCAGCGGGTGGAGCCGTCGTCGAGCATCGCCTTGGTGACCACCACGGCCCGCAGGCCGGCCTTGCGGACGTTGAGGGCGACGGTGAGACCGGCCACGCCGGAGCCGACCACGACGACGTCGGTGGTGGTCGTCCAGCCGGGGGCGGGGGCGGTGAGGCGATGGGTGACGGGCATGACTTCAGTGGCTCCTTCAGCGCGCGACGGCGTTGGCCGCGCCGTTGCCGTCACCGTACGCCTCGTCACCCCGGAGCAGTCCGGTGCCCTCCCCGGCCTCGGCGGGGTCGCCGCCCGTGCCGGTGATCCGGTTCTCGGCGTCCACGAAGACCACCTTCGGCTGGTAGCCCTTGGCCTCGGCGGTGTCCATCTGCCCGTAGGCGATGAGGATGACGAGGTCGCCGGGGTGGACCAGGCGGGCCGCGGCGCCGTTGATGCCGATCACGCCCGAGCCGCGCGGGCCGGCGATCGTGTAGGTCTCCAGCCGGGCGCCGTTGTTGATGTCGACGATGTGGACCAGCTCGCCGGGGAGCAGGTCGGCGGCGTCGAGCAGGTCCTCGTCCACCGTGACGGAGCCGACGTAGTGCAGGTCGGCCTGGGTCACGGTGGCCCGGTGGATCTTGGACTTGAGCATGGTGCGGAGCATTGCGGGTCACGCCTCCTGTGAGTGCATGCCTGAAGGGGGACTGCTACCGGGTTTCCGGGGCACGGGGTCCGTGCCTGCCGGAGGTCTGCCTAGCGGCAGATGATGCGGACGTTGTCGATCAGGCGGGTCGTCCCCACCTTCGCGGCCACGGCCAGCACCGCCTCGCCCTGGAAGTCGTCCGCCGCTTCGGTGAAGTCGTGTGGGTCGATCAGGGCGAGGTAGTCCAGGGTGACGCCCTCGGCGCCGTCGAGGGCGGCCGAGGCGGCCTCGCGCACGGCCTTCGGGCCCTGCGCGGCCACGTCGCGGCCGGCGAACAGCGCCCGGGAGAGGGCGAGCGCGTGCTCGCGGTCCTCCGCCGAGAGGTAGCGGTTGCGGGAGGAGAGCGCCAGGCCGTCCTCCTCGCGGACGGTCGGCACGCCGACGATCTCGACGTCGAAGTCCAGGTCGGCCGCCATCCGGCGGACGATCGCCAGCTGCTGGGCGTCCTTCTCGCCGAAGAAGGCGAAGTCCGGGTCGGTGATGTGCAGCAGCTTGGCGACCACGGTCAGCACGCCGTCGAAGTGGCCGGGCCGGGTGGCGCCCTCGTAGCGCTCGCCCATCGGGCCGGCCGTCAGGCGGACCTGGGGCTCGCCGTTCGGGTAGACCTCCTCGGCCGACGGTGCGAAGACCACGTCGGCGCCGTTCTCCTCGGCGAGCCGCACGTCGTCGTCGAGGGTGCGCGGGTAGCGCTCCAGGTCCTCGCCGGCCCCGAACTGCAGCGGGTTGACGAAGACGGTGACGGCGACCCGGCCGTCCCGGCCGACCTGCTTGCGGGCGGCGCGGATCAGCGCGGCGTGGCCCTCGTGCAGTGCGCCCATGGTCATCACGACCGCGTTGTCGACCGGCTGCTCGTCCGGCCAGAAGGCCGCCTCGAAGTCGCCGACGGTGTGCGTCACGACGGCCCGGTGGACCTTGGGTGCGCGCTGGGCCTTGCCCGGCTGCTTGCCGCGTGCCATTACTGCTTCTCCTCGTTCAGTACGTCCAGCAGTGCCGCCGCCGACGCTTCGTCGATCGTCCCGTGCGCGAGCGCCCGCTGGGCGGTGGCGCGGGCCATCGCCCGGTAGGCGGCCGGGATGTCCGGGGACACCGTACTGAGCTGCGCCAGGTGGCGCCGCACGGTGCCGGCGTCGCCCCGGGCGACCGGGCCGGTGAGGGCCGCGTCGCCGGAGCGCAGGCTGTTGTCCAGGGCGGCCCCGAGCAGCGGGCCGAGCAGCCGGCCGGGCTCGGCGACCCCGGCGGTGCGCAGCAGCTCCATCGCCTGTGCGACCAGGGTGACCAGGTGGTTGGCGCCGTGCGCGAGGGCCGTGTGGTAGAGCGGGCGGACGTCCTCCGGCACCCACTCGGGCTCGCCGCCCATCTCGACCACCAGTGCCTCGGCGACCGGGCGGAGCTCCTCGGGCGCGGTCACCCCGAACGGGCAGCCGGCCAGCCGGGCGAGGTCGACCGAGGTGCCGGTGAAGGTCATCGCGGGGTGCAGCGCCAGCGGCAGCGCCCCGGCCCGGGTGGCGGGCTCCAGGACGGCGACGCCGTGCGCGCCCGAGGTGTGCACGACCAGCTGGCCGGGGCGGACGGCGCCGGTCGAGGCGAGGCCGGCCACCAGGCCGGCCAGCGCGTCGTCGGGGACGGTGAGCAGTACGAGGTCGGCGGCGGCGAGCACCTGCGGCGGGGTGACGATCCGCACGCCCGGCAGCAGCGCGTCGGCGCGGCGGCGGGAGGCGGCGGAGACCCCGGAGGCGGCGACCACCCGGTGCCCGGCGAGCTGTAGGGCGGCGCCGAGCGCGGGGCCGACCCGGCCGGTGCCGACCACGCCCACGGCGAGCCGGGCCGGGCGGTTGCCGGGGTCCGTCGGGTCGCCGAAACCGTCGGCGAGCGGGGCGAAGTCGTCGAAGTCGGACGTACTCACGGCTCGGCCTGGTCCTCACTCTCCGTTCCGGTCCTCTTCGGGTACCGGACGCACCGGCCCATTCTACGGGCGGCGGACGGTCAGTCCGCGGCCCCTGCCCGGATCAGCCCGGCCTCGTACGCCAGGACGACGGCCTGCACCCGGTCGCGCAGGCCGAGCTTGGCCAGGATCCGGCCGACGTGGGTCTTCACGGTGGCCTCGGAGAGCACCAGCCGGGTGGCGATCTCGCCGTTGGACAGGCCCTGGGCGACCAGCAGGAAGACCTCGCGCTCGCGCTCGGTGAGCGGGCCGAGGGTGTCCGGGCCGGGCGCGGTGGCCGGGGTGGGCAGCACCTCGGCGAAGCGGTCGATCATGCGGCGGGTGGTGGTCGGGGCGACCACCGCGTCGCCGCCGTGCACCGCCCGGATCGCGGCCACCAGCTCGGTCGGCGGCACGTCCTTGAGCAGGAAGCCGCTGGCCCCGGCCTTGAGCGCGGCGAAGGCGTACTCGTCCAGGTCGAAGGTGGTGAGGATGAGCACGTGCGGGGCGTCCGGCAGCGGGCTGCCGTCCGGGGCGAGGCAGATCTGCCGGGTGGCCTGCACGCCGTCCAGGCGGGGCATCCGGACGTCCATCAGGATCACGTCCACCGTCGTGTGCTTCAGCCTCTCCAGGGCCTGCGCGCCGTCGCCGGCCTCGGCGGCGATCTCGATGTCGCCCTGTGACTGCAGGATCATCCGGAAGCCGGTGCGCAGCAGCTCCTGGTCGTCGACGAGCATCACGCGGATGGTCAAGGTGGCTCCTGGGGGGTTCGTGGGACGGCGACGCGGTGGACGGGGTCAGTGGGCTGCCTTGAGCGGCAGGACGGCGCGGATCCGGAAGCCGCCGCCGGGGCGCGGCCCGACGTCGAGGCTGCCGCTGACCATGCCGACCCGCTCGCGCATGCCGATCAGGCCGTGGCCCTGGCCGTCGGCGCCGCCGCCGGCCAGCTGTTCGTCGGTGGAGCCGCGGCCGTCGTCCTCGATCAGGACGGCGAGTTCGCGCTCGCCGAAGTCGACCGCGACCCGGGCGTGCACGTCGGGGCCGCCGTGCTTGCGGACGTTGGTGAGCGCCTCCTGCACGATCCGGTAGACGGTCAGCTCGACGCCGCGCGGCAGCTCGCGCGGGTGGCCGGAGGTCGCGAAGTCCACCTGGAGGCCGGCCGTGCGGACCTGGTCCAGCAGCTCGGGCAGCTCCTCGACGCCCGGCTGCGGCACGTACTCCTCGGCGGTGTCGGCGGTGCGCAGCACGCCCAGCAGGCGGCGCATCTCGACCAGTGCCTGGCGGCCGGTGGAGGCGATCGTGCCGAGCGCCTCCTTGGCCTGCTGCGGCGAGTTGTCCAGCACGTACGCGGCGCCGTCGGCCTGGACGATCATGACGGAGACGTTGTGCGCGACCACGTCGTGCAGCTCGCGGGCGATCCGGGCGCGCTCGGCGGCGACCGCCACCTTGGCCTGGGCGTCCCGTTCGCGCTCCAGCCGGGCGGCCCGGTCCTCCAGCTCGACCAGGTAGGCGCGGCGCACCCGGGTGAGCCGGCCCCACGCCCAGCAGAGGATGAACGGGGTCGACATCAGCGCGGAGACCAGCAGGAACTCGGCGACGCTGCGGTGCTGCCCGTGCCAGACGCCGTCGTCGTCGGTGTAACCGCCGGACGGGTAGCGGGCGAGGGTCAGCGGCCCGGCCAGCAGTCCGCCGACCAGGGCGAGCCGCGACGTCCAGGCCGCGCCGAAGGCGGCGCCGGTGTAGGCGAAGACCAGGTAGCCGATGCTGGACGCGGCGACCGGGACCCCGAGGACGACCTGCAGCAGCCCGGTCCCGCCGGCCAGGGCGACGGTCAGGTTCGGCATGCGGCGGCGGAAGACCATCAGCAGCGGGATGAACAGCGCGATGGCGTAGTGGACGCCGAGCCGCCAGCCCGACGCGCTGGTGCTGTCAGGCAGGACGCTGAGGAAGAGCACCAGCGCCGCCCAGGCGGAGTCGACCACCATGGGGTGACGGCGGAGCCAGGCGTTGAGTCGATGCACGTCTAAAGCGTAGGCAGTCGCACGGCGTGCCCAGGTCCGCCGGGAGGGCGATCCGTCCTACTCCCTAGGTCGGAGAAGCCCCGGCTCCGGTTGGGAGGGTGCCCCCGGACCCCGGTAACGTCCGCCCGCATGACCTGGATGCGCTGGCGGCCCGCCATGGAACGCGCCCTGTACGACCCCGACGGCGGCTTCTACCGCAGGCCGGAGGGCCCGGCCGGGCACTTCCGCACCTCCGTGCACGCCTCCCCGCTGTTCGCCCGTGCGGTGGGCCGGCTGCTGCTGGAGGTTGACGCGGCCCTCGGCCGCCCGGAGGAGCTGGCGTTCGTGGACGTCGGGGCGGGCCGCGGTGAACTGCTGGCCGGCGTGCTGGCCGGGCTGCCGGACGCGGTGCGCGCCCGGCTGCGGCCGTACGGGGTGGAGATCGCCGCCCGGCCCGCCGGGCTGCCGTCCGCGGTCCGGTGGACGGACGAGGTGCCGCGCGGCGTCACCGGGCTGCTGTTCGCCAACGAGTGGCTGGACAACGTGCCGCTGGACGCCGGCGAGGTGGACGGGGACGGGGTGCTGCGCTACGTCGAGGTGGACACCGTGACCGGGGCCGAGCGCCCGGGCGGGCCGGCGGACGCGGCGGACGCCGCCTGGGCGGCCCGCTGGTGGCCGGCCGCCCGGCCGGGGGACTTCGTGGAGTTCGGTGGCCCCCGGGACGCGGCCTGGGCGCACGCCGTCGCCGGGCTGGAGCGCGGCCTCGCCGTGGCCGTCGACTACGGGCACACCGCCGGGCGCCGCCCGCCGCTGGCCACCCTGACCGGGTTCCGGGCCGGCCGGGAGGTGCCGCCGGTGCCGGACGGCTCCTGCGACGTCACCGCGCACGTGGCCCTGGACGCGGTGGCCGTGCCCGGTCTCCACAGCCTGTGGACGACGCAGCGCGAGGCGCTGCGGGCGCTCGGCGTGAGCGGCGCCCGCCCGGCGCTCGCGCTCGCCTCCACCGACCCGGTGGCCTACCTGAAGGCGCTCGGCGGGGCCGGGGAGGCCGCCGAGCTGACCGATCCGGCAGGTCTGGGCACCTTCGGCTGGCTCGCGCAGGCCGTCCGCATGCCGGTACCGGAGAGCCTGGGGACCCTGCCGGGATGGCAGACTCTGGGGTCATGAGGGAGACCACGGTCGGCATCGGGGCGGGAGCCGAGAACTTCACGGGCGAGGCGGGCACCACCGACATGGTGCTCAACATCGGCCCGCAGCACCCCGCGACCCACGGCGTGCTGCGCCTGAAGCTGGTGCTGGACGGCGAGCGGATCGTGTCCGCCGAGCCGGTGATCGGCTACATGCACCGCGGCGCGGAGAAGCTCTTCGAGGCCCGGGACTACCGGCAGATCATCATGCTGGCCAACCGGCACGACTGGCTCTCCGCCTTCGCCAACGAGCTGGGCGTGGTGCTGGGCGTCGAGCGGATGCTCGGCATGGAGGTGCCCGAGCGCGCGGTCTGGATCCGCACCCTGCTTGCCGAGCTGAACCGGGTGCTCAACCACCTGATGTTCCTCGGCTCCTACCCGCTGGAGCTGGGCGGGATCACCCCGATCTTCCACGCCTTCTCCGGCCGCGAGGACCTCCAGCACGTGCTGGAGGAGGCCTCCGGCGGCCGGATGCACTACATGTTCAACCGGGTCGGCGGCCTCAAGGAGGACCTGCCGGCCGGCTGGCTCGGCCGGGTCCGCGCGGCGGTCGGCGTCGTCCGTTCCCAGCTGCCGGTCTTCGAGGAGCTCGTCCTCGGCAACGAGATCTTCCGCGCCCGCACCGCCGGCGTCGGCGTCCTCACCAGGGCGCAGGCCGAGGCGTACGGGGTCAGCGGCCCGATCGCGCGCGCCAGCGGGCTGGACTTCGACCTGCGCCGCGACGAGCCGTACCTGGCCTACGGCTCGGACGAGCTGCGCTCGGTGCTGACCGTGGTCACCCGCGAGGAGGGCGACTGCCTGGCCCGGTTCGAGTGCCTGCTGGAGCAGACCGTCAACGCGCTGGACCTGGCCGACGCCTGCCTGGACAAGCTGGCCACGCTGCCGCCCGGCCCGGTCAACCTGCGGCTGCCCAAGGTGCTCAAGGCCCCCGAGGGCAGCACCTACGCCTGGACCGAGAACCCGCTCGGCGTCAACGGCTACTACCTGGTGTCGCGCGGCGACAAGACGCCGTGGCGGCTCAAGCTCCGCTCGGCGTCCTTCAACAACATCCAGGCGCTGACCGAGCTGCTGCCCGGCACCCTGGTCGCCGACATGGTGGCGATCCTGGGCTCGATGTTCTTCGTCGTCGGCGACATCGACAAGTAGCCGGGGCTCCCGAGGGAGCGGCCGCTCCGCTACTCCGGCTTCCCGGCCTTCGCCCCGGCCCTCTTCGCGGCCTTTCCGGCCGGGTCGGCCGGGTGCGGGGCCAGCCTGCGGTCGCCCTTGCTCGCGATCCGCTGCTCGCACAGGCCGGCCAGCACCTCGTACGCCGCCTTGCCCATCAGCTCGGTGAGCTCGGGGCGGTAGCTGATGTACACCGGGTCGGCACCCTGGTGCGCCTCCGGGCTGCCCGTGCACCACCAGTGCAGGTCGTGGCCGCCCGGGCCCCAGCCACGGCGGTCGTACTCGCCGATGGTGACCTGGAGATACCGGGTGTCGTCCGGGCGGTCGATCCAGTCGTAGGTGCGGCGCACGGGGAGCTGCCAGCAGACGTCCGGCTTGGTCTCCAGCGGCTCCCGGCCCTCCTTGAGGGCGAGCGCGTGCAGGGCACAGCCGGCGCCGCCCGCGAAGCCGGGGCTGTTCACGAAGATGCAGGCGCCGTCGACCCGGCGGGTCTGCCGGTCGCCGTCCTCGTCGAGCATGGTGATGCCGCCGTCGGTGCGGATCCGCCCCTTGGCGTCGGTGCCGTGCGCGTGGTTCTCCCAGAGCTCGGGCGTCAGCCGGGCCGCGTGGCCGGTCACCCGCTTCTCGTCGTCCTCGTCCGAGTAGTGCGCACCGAGCGTGCAGCAGCCGTCCGACTCGCCGCGGCCCTCGCGGATGCCGTGGCAGCCCTGGCCGAAGATGCAGCTCCAGCGGGAGGTCAGCCAGGTGAGGTCGCAGCGGAAGACCTGCTCCTCGTCGCCGGGGTCGGCGAACTCGGCCCAGGCGCGGGGGAAGTCGAGCGGGACCTCGGTGCGCGCCTCGGTCCGCAGGGTGGGCATCGCGAGGTCGACCGCGGTGGAACCGGTCTTGGACTTCTTCTTGGACGTTTCTGCTGCTGCCACCTGGCAAGGGTAGAGCCTCGGCGGGGGTGCGAACCCCCCGTGGCTTGGGCATTTACGGCGATTTCACCGGGCGGTGGCGAGGTCGTGACCGGGCGGAGCCGGTTCCGGCCTTGTGCAGGCGGGGTGAAGAGGTTCCGGCGCGCTGCGGGCGGCCCCGGGGGCGGGCCTAGGATGGCGGTTCGCTACGGGGGAGGTACGGGGATGGCCGGCGGCAGCAGTACCGGTGGCGGCGAGTTCGTCATCAAGCCGTGGGAACTGCACGGCGAGGGGCGCGAGTTCGAGAAGATCTCGGCGGACTTCGGGAAGGCCGTCGGCGCCCTGGAACAGGGGCTCGCCGCGCTCGGCAGCCCGTGGGGCCTGGACAAGCCGGGCAGCGGGTTCGCCGCGGTCTACCAGGACGCGCACGGCGGGGTGCTCGGCGGTCTGCGCGGGCTGGCGGGGCGGCTCGGCCAGGTCGGCTCCGGGCTGCACACGATGGCCGAGCGGACGGCGGACGCCGACACCGCGGCAGCGTCGGGGTTCGGTGCGGCGGCGGGGGCGGGACGCGGTCCGGTGCGGCCGGGCGCAACCCCGGGGGCCGGGAAGACCGTCCCCAAGGACGTGTCGGCCTGACGGCCCGGCCCGAACAGCCCGTACACCGTCGTCGGAACGCCGCGGCCCGGACGTCTTCGTCACGTCGTGGTCCGTGCACCGGAACGCTCCGCGCGCCCGGATCCGTACGCCGGGAGCCGTGCGCGCCGGACGGGCCGCCCGCCGGAGTCCGCACGGCCGGAGTCCGAAGTCCGCAGATCTGATGTCTGCACGTCCGAGTTCTGCACGTCCGAGTTCTGCACGTCGAAGGGGGAATCGCGTGTCCCGGAAGCTGCCCGAGGAGCTGGCACCGGTACTGGCCAGGACCGGCCACCAGTGGCCGCAGGCCGACGAGGACGGGCTGCGCAGGGCGGCCGGGCTCTGGCGTGAGTTCGGCATCGAGGCCGAGCGCCTCGGCAAGCGCGGCGGCGACTCCGCCAAGCGGGTCGCCGGGGAGAACTCCGGCCGCGCGGTGGAGGCCTTCGAGGCGTACTGGCAGGCGTTCAGCGGGGGCGGCAAGGGCCACCTGGACGACGCCCACTCCGCCGCCGGCCTGGTCGGCGGCGCCTTCGACCAGGCCGCCCGGGCCGTCGACAGCTGCAAGGCCGACATCGTCGCCACCCTCACCGAACTGGCCGCCGAGCTGAAGCAGGCCGAGGAACAGGCCGCCCGGGCCAAGGAGGCCGCCGCACAGGTGGCCACCGCCACGCAGAGCACGGAGGCGGCACCCGGCGGTGTCTTCGGCGGGCTGCGGCAGGGCCTCAACGCCGTGGCGACCGGGGTGCAGAACGCCGCCACCGCGAAGCTCGCCGAGGTGGCGGCGGCGGTCGCCGTCGAGAGCGCCAAGCTGAAGATCGGCGGGCTGCTGGAGGAGCTCGGCCGGGCCATGAAGGACGCGCTCAGCGGCACGCTCAAGGAGCCCGCCGTGCACGCCCTGCTGCGGATCGGCCCGGCCGGGGTCACCCCCGGCGTCCGCCCGGCCTGGCTCACCAGCGGCCCCGGCGGCACCTTCGACCCGGTGGCCGCCGGACTGCCCGCGGCGCTCGGCGAGCCCGGCGTGCTCGGTGCGGGCGGCGCCGGCCTGACGGTGGTGGTCGGCAAGGACGGCAAGCCGCTGATGGGCGAGGACGGCAAGCCGCTGGTCGGCGTGCCCGGGCTCGCGGTCAAGCTGGACGAGGCCGGCAAGCCGGTGCTGGACGCGCAGGGCAAGCCGGTCATCCTCCGGGCCGACGGCACGCCCGTCCCCGACGCGAGCGGGCTGCTCGTCGTCCAGGGGGCCGACGGCAAGCCGCTGGTCGGGGTGGAGGACCTGACCGTGAAGCTGGACGAGCGCGGGCGGCCGGTGCTCGGCAAGGACGGCCGGCCGGTGCTGACCGACAAGGACGGCCAGGAGGTCCCGGAGGCGCTGTCCGAGCTCGCGGCGGGCGGCGGCCGGGGCGGCCACGGGCTGCCCGGCAAGCCGGGCGGCCCGCTCGCGGACGGGCCGGGCGCGGTGCTGCCGGGCACGCCCGGGGCGCCGACGGCACCCGGGGTGAACGTGAACGCCGGACCGGGCGACGTGGTGATCATGGCCGGGGCAAAGGACGGCGGCACCGGCCCCGGCGGCGGCGACGGGCACGTCCGGGCCGGCAGCCAGGGCGGCCCCGGGGGGCCGGTCGTGGACGCGTCCGCCGCGTCCGGCGGCTGGGCGCCGGTGCGGACCGGGCCGGTGAACGGCGGCGGCGACTGGTCGCCGCCCGCCCACGCGGACGCCCCGGGACGGCCCGCCGGGCCGGTGCACACCGGCGGCGGCGGAGGCGGCGGCCCGGCCGACGGGGACTACGACCTCGCGCCGGCCGCCGCGGCACCGGCCCCGCACGCCGGTGGCGGCGGCGGCCCGGTCACCGTGCGGACGGACTCGGTGCTCGCCCCGCCCGCGCCCACGGCGCCCACGGCGCCCATGACGTACCCGCACCACCAGCCGGGCCCCGACACGTCCTCGGGCGGCGGCCCCTCCTACGGCACCACGTACGGCGGGCCGTTCAACCTGCCGGGCGGCGGACCTGCCGCCGCGGGACCGGTCGGCCCCGGCCCGTTCGCCGGCGGACCGGCCGGGGCACCGGCCGGCCACCCCGGCACCGGCTACGGCGGCCCCGCGGGCGCCGGGCACGGGCCGGCACCGTTCGGCAGCGGCACCGGCGCGGGTGCGCCCGGCGGGCCCGCCGGGCCGTCCGGCCCGATCGGCGTCCCCGGCGTCGTGGGCACCCCGGTGCCCGGCGGGGCGGGCGCCGCGAGGGGGTGCCACCGTCGTCCGCTCACCGGGGCTCCAACGGGATCGCGGCGGACACGACGGTGCCCTCGCCGGGGGTGCTCT
>NZ_JBEYVJ010000176.1:0-14762 GCF_040643935.1 Kitasatospora sp. NPDC047058
TCGGCAAGAACGCGGAGAGCGGCACCGCCGCCCAGGGCGCGTCGACGCTGACCCAGCAGTACGTGAAGAACGTCATCGCCTCGGGCCGCTCGGCCGCCGGGGCCGCCCGGGCCGGCTCAGGTACCGGCGAGCGGGAGGGACGCGGCGACGACCTGGCCGAGGGCGACGGCGCGCTCCAGCGCCTGGCGGAGCAGGTCCTCGCGCGGCTGCCGGCCGACCATGCCCGCCGGGACGGCGTACATCGTCACCTCTGCCAGCTGGTTGGCGGCGAACCGCCAGGCGTCGGTGACCTGGAGCGGCTGGTGCGCCTGCCACCAGCCGGTGCTGCCACCGGCCGCCGCAGGCTGGAGGATCGCGTGCAGCTTGCCCATCGCCACCAGCACCGACCAGCCGGGCAGCTGGTCCGGCGTCCTGTTGAGGTCGGTGACGGGCTGGAAGCCGGCGTCCTGGAGCAGGTCCAGGAACTCGTCGGTGCCCGAGGTGTTCCCGGGGCGGCCGACCGGCCCGGTGGGCTCGACGACGAGCGAGGCGTGGCCGGTGTCCCCGTGCAGCACCAAGCCGCAGGTGATGCCGAGGATGGCGGCCTGGCCGGGCGCGGTCGGCTGGCCCGGGACCGGGGTGCCGGCCGCGTCGGCGGCCGGTGCGGCGGCCGGGGCCGGTACGACCGGGGTCCGGGCGACGGTGGGCGTCGGCGCGTCGGTCTGGGCCTGGCTGATGCTGCGCACCGCGCCGACCAGCTGCTCCTCGGCGACCGGCACCACCTGGGAGGGGATGCAGCGGGCGTGGGCGAAGGCGAGCACCGCCGTCTCCTCGCCGACGAACAGCACCGTGCTGGTGGGCTCCTGGAGGGAGTCGCCCGGGGTGCGGCAGGAGGTGCACTCGTAGCTGTCCGGTGCGTGGGCGCCGCCGAGCAGGCGGTCGGCCTCGTCGTCACCGATCTCGGATCGGACCTCGTCGCTGACATCGAGCATGCGCGGCAATGGGACTCCTCGGGGTCTCGGGGTTAGTCGCGGGCAGGGGGTGGCGGGACTGTTCGGGCGGTAGCGGGCGGACCGTTTCCGGCCGCCTCTACCAACGGACCCCTGTGGCAGTGGTCACGGGTGGGCCCCTGGGCTGACGGGAATTGCCTCGGATTCGATCGCTGTGCGTGGCGTCGGGATCGCAATCTGTCGATGTCGAGGGCGGAGCTGCCGAAATGAAGCCGTGAGGTGGATCACGGCGCGCCGATGTTTGATCTAGGAAATGACGGTTAAATCCGACATATCGGACAGGATTGCAAGGTCGTTACCGTGGGTAACGCTTGGCTGAGCTGGGCAGACCGTCCGATGTTTGGATCCCCGGCGGCCGACTCGTAGCTTCATTGGCGGTGCAACGAGCACCACCCGGGTTCACCCCCGACGCACAGCCCGCCGGTTCGTCCGGTGCCGGCCGTGCCCGCCGATGCGACCGCTCGAACAGGTCCCCGGTGTGAGGCGGGTGGCCGGGGCGGCGCGGCACGTCCGACACGTGCCCGGCCGCCCGACGGACGCGGCGAGCGAATCGATCCCCATCCAGGGCTTGGTTCCGCATGCCCGCCCGGGGCTGTCGAGAGGAACCCCATGACCTTCCGTAACGAGTCCGCCGCTGCCACCACCACCGCCGCCACCAAGCGCAACCGCGTTCGGATGGCCGTCGTGGCGGGCGCCGCTGTCGCGGCCCTGCCGGTGGCCGGCCTCGTCACGGCCACCTCGGCCTCCGCCGCCTCGGTCTCCACCTGGGACGCTGTCGCCCAGTGCGAGAGCGGCGGCAACTGGGCCATCAACACCGGCAACGGTTTCTACGGCGGTCTGCAGTTCACCTCCAGCACCTGGGCCGCCTTCGGCGGCACCGCCTACGCCCCCCAGGCCAACCTGGCCACCAAGGCGCAGCAGATCACCATCGCCGAGAAGGTCCTCGCCTCGCAGGGCCCGGGCGCCTGGCCCGTCTGCTCCGTCAAGGCCGGCCTGACCAAGGGCGGCGCCCCGGCCGCGGTCGACACCTCCGCCGGTTCGGCCACCGCCGCCAAGCCGGCCGCCCCGGCCGCCACCGCCGCGCCGAAGGCCGCGCCGGCCCCGAAGGCCGCCGAGGCCCCGAAGCCCGCGGTCGCGCCGAAGTCCTCCGACGCCGCCAAGTCCCGGAAGTCCGGCGACGCCGCGACCTCGAACGACGCCAAGTCGGTGGCCGGTGGCACCTACACCGTCAAGGCCGGCGACACCCTGAGCAAGATCGCCGCTGCCAAGGGCACCGACTGGCACGCCCTGTACAACAACAACACCAAGGTCATCGGCGGCAACCCCGACCTGATCTTCCCGGGCCAGACCCTGACCGTCTGATCCGGCTCGACTCCAGGCCGGTCCGGCCTGTGTCTGCCCGATCCGGACGCGTCGTCCGGCCGGCCGCTTCCCCACTGCGCGGGTTCTCCGCTGTGTGGGGGAGCGGCCTTCGGCGTGTCCGGCGTGTCGGGGCGGGCGCGGGGGACGCGCGCCTAGGGTCGGCTGCTGTGCCTTCTCGCCATTCGTAGGATCAGCCGTGAATCCTTCGTGCCGACCGGCGGTCGGGCGGGGTTCACCGCTGCGCTCGGTGCCGGGCTCGGTGCCGGGCTTGGTGCCGCGTTCACTGCCGTCGCCGTCGCCCTCGGCGTGCTGCTGCTAACCGCCGGGCTGCTGTCGGGCGCTCAGGCCAGGGCCGCCACGGCCGCCATGACCGCCACGGTCGTCGCGGACGAGGTCTGGGACGACCTCGCCGAGTGCGAGAGCGGCGGCGACTGGCGGGCCGACACCGGGAACGGCTACTTCGGTGGGCTGCAGATCTGGCCGCCCACCTGGGAGGAGGCCGGCGGCCTGCGGTTCGCCACCCGGCCGGACCGCGCGAGCCGGCGGCAGCAGACCACCGTGGCCGAGGAGATCCTCCGGATGCAGGGGTGGGAGGCCTGGCCGGCCTGCGCGCGGGAGATCGGGATGATCGACTGAGCGGTTGTCGGCTCGTCGGCTCGCCGGTATGTCGGATCGTGGGCTCGTCGGTATGTCGGCTGAGCGGCTCGTGGGCCGAGTGACGCGTGGGCTGGGCGGTCGGTCGCTCGGCCGGGCCGGCGCCGTCCCACGGATCCTGTGCCGCCTGTCGGCGGGCTGCGCGAGGATGGTGGCGTGATCCAGGGCGAGCTGTTCGGTGGGGGCACGGGCGAGGGCGGGTTCCGCGAGCGGTCGGAGCCGGCGCCCGGGGCGGTCCTCGTCCCCGGTTGGCTCGACGCCGCCGCCCAGCTGCGCCTGGTGGCCGCCTGCCGGGAGTGGGCCCGTCCACCGGCCGGGATGCACACCGTCCGGATGCCGACCGGCGGTCTGATGTCCGTACGGATGGTGAGCCTCGGGTGGCACTGGTACCCGTACGGGTACGCGCGGACCGCCGAGGACGGCGCGCCGGTCAAGCCGTTCCCCGCGGAGCTCGGCCGACTGGCCCGCCGGGCCGTCGTCGACGCGTACGGCGGGGCGGCCGGTGACATCGCGGGCGCGGCCGGGTACGAGCCGGACATCGCGATCGTCAACCACTACCCGCACGGCGCCAAGATGGGTCTGCACCAGGACCGCGACGAGCGGACCGACGCGCCGGTCGTCTCGCTGTCGCTCGGCGACACCTGCGTCTTCCGGCTCGGCAACACCGAGACCCGCACCCGCCCGTGGACGGACCTGGAGCTGCGCAGCGGCGACCTGCTGGTGTTCGGCGGCCCGGCCCGGTTCGCGTACCACGGCGTGGTGCGCACGCTGCCCGGTACGGCGGACCCGGCACTCGGGCTGACCGGGCGGCTGAACATCACGATCCGCCGGTCGGGTCTGCCGGATTCGGAGCGACCGTAGCGCGCGTACAGGCCGCGGGTCCGCAGGGCGCTGTGCCGTTCGGGGTTCGGTCCGGTTCGGTGGGACGTTTTGGGGCCTCGTTCGGGTGAATCGGCGGGGTCACCCCGGATGTGGGGAATGCCAGGGGTCGCCGGAGAATTCGATGGGGCGGGAGAATTCGACAGAACGGACGCCGACTGCTGGACGGGAGACCTCCGTCCGGGCCGGCCGTCCGGAGAGGAAGCGCACGCATGGGTACCCCCGTCGACGAACTCGTCGCACTGCTGGACCTTGAGCAGATCGAACTGAACATCTTCCGCGGGCGCAGCCCCGAGGAGGCGCTGCAGCGGACGTTCGGCGGTCAGGTCGCCGGTCAGGCGCTGGTCGCGGCGGGGCGCACAGTGGACGGCGAGCGCCCGGTCCACTCGCTGCACGCCTACTTCCTGCGCCCCGGGGTGCCGGGTGTGCCGATCGTCTACCAGGTCGACCGGATCCGTGACGGCCGGACCTTCACCACCAGACGGGTGCTCGCCATCCAGGGTGGCCGGTCGATCTTCGCGCTCACCGCCGACTTCCACCTCCCCGAGGAGGGCGGCATCGAGCACCAGTACCCGATGCCGGACGTCGCCCCGCCCGAGGACCTGCCCAGCGCCCTGGAGGAGGTCGGCTCCCGGCTCGGCGAGCTGCCCCCGTTCATCAGCCGCCGGCAGCCCTTCGACATCCGGTACGTCGACCGGCTGCGGTGGAGCAAGGAGGAGCTGGCCGGCGTCGAGGCCCGCAGCGGCGTCTGGCTGCGCACCAACGGCGCCCTGCCCGACGACCCGCTGATCCACGTCTGCGCGCTCACCTACGCGAGCGACATGACCCTGCTGGACGCCGTCCGCGCCCCCGTCGAGCCGCTTTGGGGCACCCGTCACTTCGACATGGCCTCGCTGGACCACGCGATGTGGTTCCACCGGCCGTTCCGGACCGACGACTGGCTGCTCTACCAGCAGGAGTCCCCGATCGCGCACGGCGCCCGTGGCCTCGCGCGCGGGCAGATCTACGACCGCAGCGGGCAGCTGGTGGTGTCGGTGGTGCAGGAGGGGCTCTTCCGGCCGCTGAAGGGGTGACGGGATGATCCACCCCGGTGGCCGGTGTTGAGGTGGTGACGGACCAGGACGGCCTTCGGGCCTCAAGGCGCGGCCTTCGGGCCTCACACGGGCGGCCTTCGGGCCGCGGAAGCACGGCCCTCGGGCCTCGGACCGGAACGGGAGGGCATGCCGATGACGGCGACAGCCGCGGAGGAATGGAAACACTGGAGCGACGGCCGGGCGGCGGCGGTGAGCACGGTACACGGCCAGCTGGCGCTCACCGGCACGCACTGGCTGGAGCCCGAGCCCACCGCGATCCCCGGCCTGCCCGGCCGCTGGTGGGCCGACGCGGAGGGCGTCCGGGTCCGGGCGGCGGCCGCCGACGGGATCACGGTCACCGGCGCGCCGTCGCCCGTCGACGGTGAGGCACTGCTCCGCCCGGACAGCGACCCGGCCGCCGACACCGCCTCGCTGGGCGAGCTGCGCCTCGTCCCGATCGAGCGCGAGGGCGAGCTGGCCCTGCGGGTCTTCGACCCGGCCGCACCGCGCCGGGCCGCATTCGCCGGCATCGCCGCGTACCCCTACTCGCCGGAGTGGGCCGTCCCGGCGGTCTTCACCCCGTTCGGGGCCGGGGACGGCCAGGCGGTCGTCGTCCCCAACGCGGACGGCAAGGAGCGCCCGCTGGCGGTCTCCGGCGAGGTCTCCTTCACCGTCGCCGGCGAGCACCGCACCCTGACCGTCAGCCGCGCGGACAACGGCCGCCTCAGCGGTGTCATCGCCGACGCGACCAGCGGGACGGACACCTACCGCTTCCGCTTCATCACCCTGCCCGCCCCCGACGCGGACGGTCACACGGTGCTCGACTTCAACCGGGCCTACCTGCCGCCGTGCGCCTTCGCGGACCACTTCATCTGCCCCTTCCCGCCGCCGGGCAACCGGCTGGACTTCGCGGTCGAGGCGGGGGAGAAGCAGGTGCTCACCCGGTAGCGCGGCTGTGCGGCGGCGGTGGCGACGGGAGCGCGGACCCTTACCCGGTGACGGCCCGGCCGGCGGGCGGGGCGAGGATGGAGGACTGTGTCGACCAATCATCCTGCCAATTCGGCGACCGGGGCCGCTCCGTCCACAAGTGAGCCCGCCGACTCCGCCGACTCCGCCGCTCCTGCGTCCTCCCCCTCGCCCTCGCCCGCCGCGTCGCCGTGGTACCGCCGGGCCACGCGCGGGGCCTTCGCCGACCTCAGCCCGCTGCGCGACAACCCCGACTACCGGCGGGTCTGGTTCGGCCAGGCCGTCTCCTCGATCGGCCAGCAGATGACGGCCGTCGCCGTCGCCGTCCAGGTCTACGACCTCACCGGCTCCAGCTTCGCCACCGGCCTGGTCGGGCTCTTCTCCCTCTTCCCGCTGGTCGCCTTCGGCCTCTACGGCGGCGCCGTCGCCGACACCGTGGACCGCCGCCGCCTCGGACTGATCGGCTCGGCCGGCCTCGCCGCCGTCTCCGCCGTCCTCGCCGCCCAAGCGCTCGCCGGACTCGGCCTGGTCGCCGTCCTCTACGCCGCCGTGGCCGTCCAGGCCGCCTTCTTCGCCCTCAGCTCGCCAGCCCGCTCGGCGATGATCCCGCGCCTCGTCCCGAGCCACCAGCTCCCCGCCGCCAACGCCCTGAATACCGTCAGCATGAACCTCGGCCTCACCGTCGGCCCCATGCTCGGCGGCGTCCTGATCGGCGCCTACGGGGCCCAGGCCGCCTACCTGGTCGACACCGTCGCCTTCACCGCCACCCTCTACGCGATGTGGCGCCTGCCCGCCATGCTCCCGCTCGGCGAACGCAAGGGCCGCGCCTCCGTCCTCGACGGCCTGCGCTTCCTGCGCGAGCAGCCCAACCTGCGCACCAGCTTCCTCGCCGACCTCGCCGCGATGATCTTCGGCATGCCGCGCGCCCTCTTCCCGGCCATCGCCGTCACCTTCTACACCGGCGACGCCCGCACCGTCGGCCTGCTGGTCTCCGCCCCCGCCGTCGGCGCCCTGATCGGCGCCCTCTTCTCCGGCTGGGTCTCCCGGGTCAACCGCCACGGCGCCGCCGTCCTCGCCTCCGTCGCCGCCTGGGGCCTCGCCATCGCCGCCTTCGGCCTCGTCCGCAACCTCTGGCTCGGCCTCCTCCTGCTCGCCGTCGCCGGCTGCGCCGACACCGTCAGCATGATCTTCCGCAACACGATGATGCAGGTCGCGGCCCCCGACGAGATGCGCGGCCGCCTCCAGGGCATCTTCATCGTGATCGTCGCCGGCGGCCCCCGCCTCGGCGACTTCGAGTCCGGTGCCGTCGCCTCCCTCGCCGGCCCCGCCACCTCCGTCGTCAGCGGCGGCCTCGCCTGCGTCGCCGCCATCCTCCTCCTCGCCGCCCGCCGCCCCGCCTTCCTCCGCTACGACGCCCGCCACCCCACCCCCTGACCCCGCCCCGACGAAACCTGGCAGCGAGCACCCCCCGACGTGCTGTATTGTTTTCCACGTCGCCGGGACACCGGGGACAAGGTCGAGAAGCCCGAAGCGAAGCCGCAAGGCCAAGCCGAAGGCGCCGAGACCACGGGACGTGGCGCAGCTTGGTAGCGCACTTGACTGGGGGTCAAGGGGTCGCAGGTTCAAATCCTGTCGTCCCGACGCAAGTCGGATGGGCCGTTGGCCGGGAGAAATCCCAGGTCAGCGGCCTTTTGCGTGACGGTCCGTCAGTGAAACGAGTCATCCGCGAGCACCCCTAAACGATCTTGCTGGGGACCAGCTGGGGACCAGCGCCACCCGGGCGGAGCTCGAGGAGCTGCCCCCGGGGACCAGCCGGCCGAAGACCCACCCGTCCCCTCCCGGCCAGAATAGCCGCAGGGAAAGCCCCGTGGACACCCTTCCCGCCAAACTCCTGTGGTGATTCCGCCCGCCCGCGCTGCGATGCGCCGAGAGGACGCGGGAAGCGGATTCCCTCTCGGGCCGCGGAGGCAGCCGACTCGGCATCAGGAGCCGCACGGCCGCCTTTTCCCAGCCCGGAACATATGCACCTCAGCCGAGTTCCGTCCCGCCGGGACGCCGTCGCGGCCGTTGTGCACTCTCTACAGGCAGGCGGTCGGGCCGGGCTGTCGCAGGGCACCCGTAGGCTTCGCCCATGAGCACGGTGCACGCCAGGGTCTGGCGCTTCACGGTCGAGAAGGGGCCCGCCGGGGCGGAGGCGGTCCAGGCAACGGAGGTCGGCCAGGGGCCGCTCCCGGTGTCGCTGGCCGCGCTGGCCAACATCAACGCGCTTGCCTGCGACCTGCGCCGCACGGTCGACCAGCGCGTGCGCAACCACGAGATCGGCCTGCTGCTCAGCTACCTGAGCGGGGACACCGGAACGGGGCCGCTCGGGGTCGACTGCGGCGCACTCGACTCCAGCTCCGGACACATCCGGCGCTTCGTCAGCGAGTGCACCGGGCTCGGCGTCATGACGGCCGCCAGCGAGACCCTGTTCGACTGGAAGTCCGCTACCGACGGGCTCGCCAGCTTCGACGTCCTTCCCGACAAGCTCCTGGGCGCCTACGCGAAGACCGGCGTCCGCCCGGACCTGCTCTACGACCTCGCCGCCGGCCCGCTCGCCGGGGAGGCCCGCGGCCGGCGCAGGGACGCCAAGCAGATGCTCCCGGCCGTCAAGGGCACCGCGGACCAGCGCACGCGCCTGGAGAAGCTCGCCGCATGGTCCGCGGACCACAGCGGGCACGACTACTTCATGAGCTGGGTCTGGCTCGGCACCGGCGGCGTCTACGTCGACATCTTCCTGCCCGAGGAATCCCCGGCCACGGCCGGCCTGAAGACCGGATGGATCGAGAGGCCCGGCAGCCAGCAGCCCTGGCGCTTCCGCGTCCCGAGGCCCGACCCCCGTCGGCGGGTGGAGACGCAGCCGGAGGACTACCTGGACCGGCCCCTCCTCATGAGGAAGCTCGACGTCCCCGACGGGATGACCGATGACGAGGTGGCTGGCGGCAGTGTCCAGGAGGTGGTCGACGCGGCCATGGACCGGGCTTTCGGCCGGGAGGAGGGCCCGCTGGGCGAGCTCGGCGGCGTGCCGGTGCGCGGGACCTGGCTCAGGGCGGACGCCGTCGGCCCCGCACGCTACGAGGTGCTCGTCGGCGTACTCGGCGAGCACGTTCCCGTGGACCTCCGGGCCCAGCGCCGCCGCCTGGAGACTGAGCAGGGCCACCGGCTCGACCTGTTCCTCGAAGGCCGCCTGCTGACGCTCGTGCACCCGGTCGGTGAACCGCGCCCCAGCTGGGGCCGGATCGCCGAGGAGGCTCTCGGCTGAGCCTGGACGGCCCGTATCGGGTCGATCGATCCCGAACGTCCGTTCTGATCCCTCATGCGGTAAATGCGGTGCCAGAGCGGGCTGTTATCCGCGATGATGGGGCGGTGCGAGTTACCCGTCTGCTGATCTCGAACTTCCGGGGCTGGAAGTCTCTCGACCTGCGTCCGCGTGACCACGTCGTGCTGGCGGGGATTCCCCGCGCCGGCCGAAGTGACATCGTCGAGGCGCTGGCCCGCGTGCTCGATCCGGACGCCGCGCAGAGCCCCCGCCTCTCCGACCTCCACCAGGAGCCGCCAGCCGCCGCACAGGCGGACGCCCCGGAGGACGACGAGCCGGCGCTCGGGGACGACAGCGGCTGCGGCGGGGCTCCTGGCGAGACCGAGCCATTCGTCCGGGCCGACTTCGCGGAGGTCGAGGTCACGCTGACCGACCTCGACCCGGCCGTCGAGCAGCTGGTCGACGGCCACCTCCAGCCGCTGGACCCTTCCGGAGCCGCAGTCGAGAGCGACGAGGCCGACCCGACCGCGCCCCAGTGCGTCCGCATCGCCTACCGGCTCAGCTACGACACCGAGGCCGAGACGTGGGAGAGCGCGGTCTACTACCCGGACCGCAGCAACCCGGAGACCGGACAGTACATCCGGGTGCCAGCCGCCGTGCGCCGCGAACTCCCGGTCATCACCCTCAACGCCAGCGTGCCGCTCCAGCTGCGTGCCGGCGGAAGTCTGCGGCGGTACATCGAGGAGCGCGACGCCAAGGCTGCCACCGCAGCCTTCGAGGTCCTCCGCGACGCGGTCGGCGACGCGGTGGCCGCCCTGTCCGCAGACCCCGCCATCACCGAAGCGGTCGACGCCGTGCTGGCGGTCGGCGGCACCGGCACCCGCCTCGGCGACACCCCGGTCACCGCCACGGACGTCGGCTTCCTCGCGGAGGACGGCTCGGTCGCGGCTCTCCTGCGCACCCTCCGGGCCTCGCTTCGGCTGGACACCGCCGGGCCGCTGGCGCTGGCCAACCACGGCAGCACCGTCACCGCAATTCTCTCCATGGCCGAAGCCATGCTCCTCGCGAACGTCCCCGGCGCGATCGTGCTCGCCGACGACTTCGGCGACCAGCTCGACGCGGCAACCGCCGAGCACCTCGCCTCGCTCATCCGCAGCCGCTCCGGCCAGACCTGGCTGTCCACCCGCCGGCCCGACGTGGCACGCGCGTTCGAGCCCACCGAGGTCGTCCGGCTCGTGCGCCACAACGGCGCCCGGACCCATCACCAGCTTCCGCAGGTCAGCGACCGCAAGGAGCTGGTCGCCCACCGCCAGCTCCACACGCAACTGCTCCCCGCCATTACCGCGCTGGCCGTCGCGGTCACCGAAGGCCCGCACGACGTCGCGGTGCTCGCATTCGCCAACCGCCGGTACCCGCCGGCCAAGCTGCCCCTTTCGGCGTTCGGTGTCCGCCTCGTCGCGGCGGGAACGGGTGGAGACGGCGGCATCGACCAGGTTCCCCGGATCGCCGAACTCGCCAAGCAGCTCGGCTTCCGCGTCGTCGGGGTGATCGACCGGGACAAGCCGGGTCCGCAGACCGACGCCCAGGTGGCCAAGGTGCAGCAGGCATGCGACGCGGTGATCAGGCTGCCGGAGAGGACCGCCATCGAACGCGCGATGACGGCCGGCGTCGGATTCCCCCAGCTGACCGCCGCCAGTTCGGTCCTCACGGCCTTCGGCGAGACCGACCCCCTGGCCGGTGGGGCGACCGAGGCGAGCGTCACGAAGCTCTGCGAGCGCCTCCACAGGAAGGGCCTTCACGAGCCGTTCCTGGACGCCCTCTACCAGGAGCTGCAACCGGCACCAGCCGGCCCGGACGAGGAAGCCGACGACGACCAGCCTGTGGTCCATCCGCCGCTCCTGGAGGCTCTCCTGGACGCCATCGCCTGCGGGGCGGACCCCGCCTACAGCGGCCCCGCCATGATCGACCTGCCGGACGTTCCCCGGCCGGCAGGGGACAAGGCGTGACCTACGAAGCGCAAGGGGCGCAACAGGACGTCATCGACAACACCGCTCCGGTGCGCGTGGTCCTCGGTGGAGCGGGAACGGGTAAGACCACCACGGCCGTTGCCGCAGCCCGCCGCCACCTCGACGCAGCGGACGAGAAGCTCGTACTCCGGCGGCAGGCCGCTCAGCGGTCCGCGCGGCGGACGAGACTGCCTGCCCCCGAGCGGGTCCTCTTCCTCTCCTTCTCCCGTACCGCGGTCGCACAGATCCTGGACCGCTCCGCCGGGGTGATCGGCCCGATGGCGCCGCGCCTGGAGGTGGCGACCTTCCACGGCTTCGCCTGGCGCATCATCACCAGCTTCGGCCAGCACCACGGCTACCCCGCGCCCCAGACGGTGCTGAGCGAGGCACAGCGCCTCTTCGAAGCCTCTACGTCCGCCACCGGCCTCACCTACGACGATCTGCTCCCGGCCGCGAATCGGTTGCTGGCGCTGGACAAGGTCCGGGACCACTACAGCGGCCGGTACGGGCTCGTGATCTGCGACGAGTTCCAGGACACCAGCGACCAGGAGTGGCAGTTCCTCCAGCACATCGCACCGGCCGCCCGCCGAATCCTCCTTGGCGACGCCAACCAATGCATCTACGCCGGGCTCAAGAAGATCGACGCCGACGCCCGGATCGCCAACGCCATGGCCCTGCCCGGTGCCGAGAAGATCCCGCTGCCGCCGCTCAGCTACCGCGACCCCAGCGGCACTCTGCCGGCCGCCGCTGAAGCTGCCCTGCGGCGGAACTTCGCGCACCCCGCGATCCGCACCGCCGCCGACGCCGGAAGAATCTCGGTCACCGACTACACCACCGGCAACGGACACACCGAGGTCATCGACCTCGTACGCGCAGCCCGGAAGGACGGCCACACGGTCGCGATCTTCACCCACACCAACCAGGCCACGTTCAGCCTCTCCGACGCGCTCCGCGTCGAGGGCATGACCCACGAACTCGTCGGCCTCACCGAGGCATACGGCGAAGCCCTCGCCGCCCAGCTGGCCCTGCTCAAGTTCGCCCTGAACCTCCCGGACTCCAACGTCCTTCGCGCGCTCGCAATCTACGTCCAGGCCACCGAGCGCAAGGGCAACAAGTTTAGAGTCCCGCTCGCCAGCCAGATGCTCGACCCGTCGACCAACACCGTCCTGCAGAACGCACTGATGCGACTGGCCCAGGACCTGCAGGACGCCGCCGGAGACGGCGAGCTTCCCGACACCGCACGCCTCGCCGAGGTGATCACGAACGCCTACAGCACGGTCGGGGCCTCCCGCGGCCAGGAGACCTGGCTCCAGGCCGCCCGCCAAACCCGCTCCGCTCTAGCCAAGTTGGCCGATGGAACTGGCATCGAAGCCGTCGAGCAGGAGATGCTGCGCGCCCGTGACGACGCCTTGGTCGGCACGGTCACAGGCCGGCGTGCTCCCATCCAGGTCATGAACCTCCACCAGACCAAGGGCCGTGAGGCCGACACCACGATCCTGTTGCTCGGCAGCGATGAGTACCACGGGCCCGAACACGAGCCCTTCCCCACCGGCTCCAAGTTGCTGTACGTCGTGATGACCCGGGCGAGGAAGACCGCGCACCTCGTCGTGCCCGACCTGGTCCACCCGCTCTGGAGGCCATTGGTGGCCGCCCTTCGATAACAGCCGAGCCTGCCGGCGCGGCGCTCGTCGGATGGTGGCCGCCGACCGCACCGCGGGGGTGACAGAATGGTCGGCCCTTGTCCTCGGAGGTATCCGTGAGCGCTGAACAGCCCGCCAACTACCAGCCGCCCGCGCACCGGGCGTTCCTGCGGGCCATCGCCGCTGCCGAGGACGAGATGAGCCTTCAGCTCGCCCAGGGGGTGATGTTCGAAGAGGAGTACGTCACCACCCATTTCTGCAGCCGTCTGCCGCCCGAGGTCGCCTACGTGAAGTTCGCGAAGAAGCAGGAGAGCTGGGTCGGGGGTGACTACCTCTGGTGGTGGGTGGACCGGACCGGGGAGGCGTTCGGCTGCCTCGTCCAGGCCAAGGTCATCCGCCCCAAGGGCCGAGGGTGGAAGATCGGCTTCCACCACGAGGGTCGGACCGGCCTGCAGATGGACCGACTCCTCGCTGCTGCCGATTTCTTCGAGGTGATGGCCGCTTACACCTTCTATGCCGGCGATGCCGTCTACCGCAGCGGCATGCGGTGCTCTCTGCGGCATCAGGGTGTGCCGTGCCACGAGCGCCGGGGAGCCGGTGTGACCATCCTGCCCGCGCTCATCGCGCAGCGTGCGGTCGAGAACGCAAGGCTCCGTGCGACGGCCTCGCCGGCCAAGCTGCCCTTCCTCGGCGGCTTCGACTCGATCGAGGACGTCTTCCACCACGCGGAGCCGCTCAGCAGGCTCACCGAGCCGGGTCTCATCAGCGACGATCCCGCCCTCGCCCTCTACTACCAGATGCAGCTGGGCCCGGAGATGAACGGCCTGCGCGAGTTGCTGACCCCCGGGCAAGCCGGAGCACGGAAGGTAGCCCGGTTCATGACCGACAAACTCGCCAAGGCTGCCTCCGCCACGTACGAGACGGCAGTCCTGCCCGACGTCCACACTGACCTGGAAGCCAGCGGACGAGTCTTCGGCGCGCTGCCCGGCACGCGAGGCCACTTCGGCCGCCCGTTCTTCGAGCACGCGCTGCGTGGCCTGCGCACCGGCCTCCCCAGCTACGTCCAGGCGGCGCTGCAGAACCCGGCCGACGGCGTCTCGGCGGAGCTGGCCGAGCACGCCGACGGCCTGGTCGTTGTGTACCTGTGACCAGCCGCTGCGGTGCCGAGGGGTTCAGCTGCGCGTGACTGTGTAGCCGCTTTTCTCCAGGGCCTTCGTCCAGACGTCCCGGTCGAACCACTTCGTGATGTCCGGGGCCGCCGCGCTGAGGGTGGCCATGCGGGCCTGCCAGTCGTGGCCGGTGTCGCCGCGGAAGCCGCAGCCGCTGCAGCCGTCTTCGCCGTGCACGTGGCCGGCCATCCAGGCGTTGACCGCGACGTTGAGGATGACGGAGTAGAGATCGCCTCCACTCTCCACGAGAGCGTCCGGCACGCCGGCGAGGATCATCGCGAGTTCGGGGTTGTCCACGGGCGGAAACGGCCCCTCACCCGCAACGAGGCCGTCGTGTTCGCGCTGTCGGGCCACGGAGGCGACGGCTTCGGCGAGTGCGGCGGGGTCGATATGGGTCAACGCTTCGCGCTTCCTGATGCCGAGCGCTGCCGCGATGGCGGTTGCCTGCTGCTCGATGGCGTCCGCTACTCCGTTGGGCCCTAGCGTGACGCCGCGGCGGGCCAGCTCGGTGAGCGTCTGTCCGAGGACCTTCTGGAACGGCGCGCTCTCGTGGTTCAAGGTCAGCTCCGGGGTGTTGGCGGCGTGACGTGGCTTCGGGGAGCCTATGTGTGGAACGGCCCTCGGGGGGGTGGGACCAACGGGGTGTTCAACCCCCCACACCACTTCTCGGACGACGAACAGCATGCGGAGGGGGGAGGGGGGCTCAGGATATGGGGGGGGATCGGT
>NZ_JBEYVJ010000177.1:0-14745 GCF_040643935.1 Kitasatospora sp. NPDC047058
CGGGCGCGCCGGGCGGCCGGCCGGAAGACCTACTCCGGCAGCGTCAGCCGGATGTCCTCGCGCCGCCGGACGCCCTGCGCGTCCGCGCCGCCGAGCGCCTGCAGCAGCGCGGCGACCTGCCCGTGGCCGGGCACCTCGGCCTCCGGCTGGGCGTCCAGCCAGGGGGCGAGCACGAACGCCCGCTCGTGCGAGCGCGGGTGCGGCAGCAGCAGCTGCGGGTCGTCGCTGGTGACGCCCTCGTACGCGAGGATGTCGACGTCCAGGGTGCGCGGGCCCCAGCGGACGGTGCGGACCCGCCCGAAGGCGTCCTCGATCGCGTTGCCGCGCTCCAGGAGGTCCCGCGGGGGCAGCGTGGTGCGCAGCACGACCACCGCGTTGTAGTAGTTGGGCTGCTCGTCGGGGCCGCCGACGGCCTCCGTCTCGTAGACGGCGGAGACGGCCTTGACCTTGAGCCCGGGGGTGTCGGCGAGTGCGTCCACGGCGCCCTGGAGGGTGTCCAGGCGGTTGCCCAGGTTGGCGCCGAGGGCGATCACGGCACAGCGCTGGCTGTGCAGCGTGGTGTCGGCCGAGTCCACCCGGTTCTCCAGGTCGAACGTGGTCGGCGAGGCGGTCGGGTCACTGGTACTCATCGAATTCCCTCTGCATCGGAAACCGGGCGCGCGGCGCAGGTCACGCGCGGCCCCGGTGGATGGTCACGGTCACGTCGTCGAACGGCACGGTGATCGGGGCGTCCGGCTTGTGCACGGTGACCTCGACCTCCTCGACCGCGTCGTGCTTCAGGCACTGGTCGGCGATGCGCTGGGCCAGGGTCTCGATCAGGTCGACCGGCTCGCCCGCGATGATCGCCGTGACCTCCTCGGCCACGATGCCGTAGTGCGCCGTGCGGGTGAGGTCGTCGCCGGACGCGGCGGGGCGGGTGTCCAGGTACAGCACGAGGTCCACCACGAAGGTCTGGCCCTCGACGCGCTCGCGCTCGAAGACGCCGTGGTGGCCCCGGGCACGCAGGCCCCGCAGGGTGACGCGGTCCAGCAAACGAATCACTGCTCCCAGTCGGACGGGCCCTGCCCCGGACAGGAGGTGGGCAGGCAGGGCGAAGGCGGGCATCGCGCCCGCCACTCCGTTTCGAATCTACCTGCGAGCGCGGACAACGCCTGACCGTCCTACCCGGCACGAACCGACACCACGCACGCCGGAATGGCGATTGACGTGAACGTTCGGTGAGCGGCCGGAAATTCCCCGGCGACCGTCGGGAGGCGTTTTCCCGACGGTCCCGGGATCAGTCCTCGTCCTCGTCGTCACCGCTGGTCAGCACGGGTGACCCGTGGTGCGACCAGAGCTTCCAGCCGGCCGGCGTGCGCCGGAAGAGATTGGTGGAGACGACCTTTCCGCCGACCAGCGGTCCGAGCTCCCCCTCCTCTTCGGCCTCGCCACCCGAAAGGATGTTTTCCGTGCACGTGACAAGAGCCACATCTCCGTGCACCTCGGCCTCGACGTCGGTGAGGATGAACTGGATGTACTCCGTGTTCGCCATGATCAGCATGTACGAGCGGGTCACCTGGGCCCGCCCGCGCAGCACCGGCCAGCCGGGGTGCACGCACACCACGCCGCCCTTGTCGTCGGCCTCGGCGGCCCCCAGCCAGACGTCCTCGACCGCCTCCTGATCGCCGTTCTCCAGCGCCTCGTAGAGCGCGCGGTTGGCCTCCAGCACGGCCTCCCGGTCCGCCTCGCCGGCCCGCTGTCCCGCCGTCTCGCCACTCACCCTGCCGTCACCTGCCACTGACCCTCCCGTCTTGAGCCCTCAGCCGGCCGCGCGCTGCCAGGCGGCGACCACCCGGACGGCGTCCGCCGTGCCGGCCACGTCGTGCACCCGCACCGCCCAGGCGCCGGCCCGCGCCGACAGCACCGACACCGCGGCGGTCGCGTCGTCGCGCTCCCGGGCCGGGCGCAGCTCCCCGGTTTCCGGGTCGGCGAGCAGCGTACCCAGGAACCGCTTGCGCGATGCGGCCACCAGGACGGGACGGCCGAGCGCGGTGAGCGCGTCGAGCCGGCCGAGCAGCGCCCAGTTGTGCGCGGCGGTCTTCGCGAAGCCCAGCCCCGGGTCCAGGATCAGCTGCTCCTCCTTCACCCCGGCGGCCAGCAGCACGTCCACCCGGGCGGTCAGCTCGGCGACCACGTCCCCGACCACGTCGTCGTAGACGGCCAGCCGGTCCATGTCGGCGGACTGCCCGCGCCAGTGCATCACCACGAAGGGGGCGCCGGTCTCGGCCACCACCCGGGCCATCGCCGGGTCGGCCAGGCCGCCGGAGACGTCGTTGATGAGCCGGGCGCCGGCCGCCACGGCCTGCTCGGCGACGGAGGCGCGCATGGTGTCGACGGAGACCAGCACCCCGGCGTCGGACAGCTCGCGGACCACCGGCAGCACCCGCCCGAGCTCCTCCTCCTCGGGCACCCGGTCCGAGCCGGGGCGGGTGGACTCGCCGCCGACGTCGACCAGGTCCGCGCCCCGGGCCCGGAGGGCGAGCCCGTGCGCGATGGCGCGGGCGGGGTCGTGCCACAGCCCGCCGTCCGAGAAGGAGTCGGGGGTCACGTTGACCACGCCCATCACGGCGCAGCGGCCGAGCCGCGGCAGTCCGGCCGGCAGCGAGAAGGAAAGCGAAGCGCTCATGCTCCCCATTATCGAACCGGCCGTCATCGGACCGGACCCCGGCCGGAAGGGTTCCGGCCGGGGTCCAGGGGGTGGCGCGACGGGGCTCAGGCGGCCTCGGTGACCTCCGGGCGCGGGGCCGGCATCAGGCCCTCGCGCTGCGGCTTGCGGCCGAAGCGCGGCATGCCGAGCGTGATGAAGGCCTCGGCCTGCATCGCGGCGAAGCCGATCCGGGGCAGGTCACGGGTGTTCGGGAAGACCAGGAAGCGGGGCTCCCACTCCGGCTGGAACTTGGCGTTGAACTTGTACAGCGACTCGATCTGGAACCAGCGCGAGAGGAACACCAGCAGCCCGCGCCAGGCCCGCAGGACCGGGCCGGCGCCGATCCGCTCACCGCGCGCCAGCGCCGAGCGGAACATCGCGAAGTTGAGCGAGACCCGGCGGATGCCCATCGCCGGCACCGCCTGCAGGGCCGCGACGATCAGCAGCTCGTTCAGGCCCGGGTCGGCGGCGCGGTCGCGGCGCATCAGCTCCAGCGAGATGCCGTCCGGCCCCCACGGCACGAAGTGCAGCACGGCCTTCAGGTCGTCGCCGTCCTCGCCCTCCTCCGGGGCCTTGTGGGCGGTGACCACCACGCAGTCGTCGTCGAGCGGGTCGCCGAAGCGGCCCAGCGCCATCGAGAAGCCGCGCTCGGTGTCGGTGCCGCGCCAGCGGGCGGCGGCGTCGGCGATCCGGTACTTCTCCTCGTGGGTGAGGTCCGCGACCTTGCGCACCTGGCAGGAGTAGCCGTTGCGCTCGATCCGCTTGACCATCTGCCGGACGTTGCGCATCGCCCGGCCGGAGAGCGAGAAGGTGCTCGTGTCGACGATCGCCTCGTCGCCCAGCTCCAGCGCGTCCAGCCCCGCCTCGCGGGTCCAGACCTCGCCGCCGACCTCGCTGCAGCCCATCACGGCCGGCACCCAGGCGTGCTCGCGGGCCTCGGTCATGAAGACCTTGATCGCGCCCGGCCAGGCCTCCACGTCGCCGACCGGGTCACCGGAGGCGAGCATCACGCCGGAGACCACCCGGTAGGAGATCGCCGCCTTGCCGGAGGGCGAGAACAGCACGCTCTTGTCGCGGCGCAGCGCGAAGTAGCCCAGCGAGTCCCGCTCGCCGTGCCGGTCGAGCAGCCCGCGGACCTTGTCCTCGTCCTCGGCGGTCAGCTCCGGCTTGGGCTTCTCCGGGCGCAGCGCCAGGTACGCGGTGGTGAAGGCGGTGATCAGGCCCAGTCCGCCGAGCAGGTAGGCGACCAGCTCGGACATCCGGGCGGAGGTGTAGCCGAGCGGTCCTTCGAACCCGAACAGCCCGTACCCGACGTGCTCGAGCCGCTCGAACAGGCCCGGGTGGCCGATCTCGTACTTGGTCCGGGTGGAGACGATCAGCAGGCCGAGCAGCACGCTGATGGTGCCCATCACGACCAGGTTGACCGCCGCCCGCCAGCGGGTGCGCGGGTCGGCCTTGGCGTAGAACTCGCGCCGGTGCACCAGCATCACCGCGAACAGCACCAGCGAGACGACGGCCGGGCCGATCTGGTGCCAGCGCAGGATGTGCAGCGCCGCGCCGACCGGCAGCAGCACGCAGACCACCCGCCAGGCGCGCCGCTTGCGCCGCCGCAGGGCGTGGGCGAGCAGCACCAGCAGCAGGCCGACCATCAGGGTGCCGGCCGCCGCCAGCGTGGTGGTGCCGCCGGGCAGCTGCCCGGCGAAGGTGTGCACCTTGGTGTGCCGGAGCTTGGGGAACACCGCACTCGCGATGTCCACCAGGCCGATCAGCAGACAGGCGTAGCCGACCGCACCCGGGAGCCAGGCCCTCGGGACGGCGGCCGCTTGGGTACGAAGCGTCTGCAGGCCGCGGCGACGGGGCGGCTGCTCGGGGCTCGGCTCAACGGACACGGGAACGCTCATGGAAGCTCAGCGTAGAGGCTGCGGAGCGCAGTCCTGACACTCCGGGGGAGGAGTTGTGATGGACCTTCATGCCTTTTCCTTCATCAGGCAATGCGCACACCAAGGATCCGGAAACGGAAGGTAAACCGGTGGTCGGCGGGCGCTGCGATTGAGCCGAGGGTGGGAGCCGGGACCCCGCGCCGCGTGGCGCGACGGGCCCCCGCATACCCGGTACGTACGGTGGACGCCGCATTCTAGGGCGCCGGTTGCACGGGTTCACGCCCGGCCTCCCGGCCCGCCCCCGGCGCCCGGACGGACCAGCCCCGATGGCCCGGCCTGACGTGTCGTCAGACCATGGAAGTGTGCCCCGACAGCGTCCCAGCGGAAGGCCGACAGCATGGAACTGACCAGCGACGCGCTGGTGAACTCACTGCTCGCGCTCGGCGCGGCCGCCCTGCTCGCCACGCTCTGGCTCTGGCCCAGGCTGGCCCGCCAGCGGCCGCTGCCGGTGCTCGGCCGGATCGGACTGCTGACGGTCACCCAGGTCTCCGTGCTGGCCGTGCTCGCGCTCTCGGTCAACAACTCCTTCGGGTTCTACACCTCCTGGCACGACCTGCTCGATCCCGGCGGCACCAAGCTCGCACTGGCCGGCAGCGGGAACCACCACGGCGGCACCCCGGTCTCCGACTCACCGGTCCAGCCCACCGACGAGGGCGGCCTGGAGGGCGTCACCGACCTGCCCAAGGGGCCGCCCGAGGAGGTCGGCAAGGTCGAGTCGGTCCGGGTCACCGGCAAGGAGTCCGGCCTGTCCGACCAGATGTTCGTCTACCTCCCGCCGGAGTACTTCGACCCGAAGCTCGCGATGGTGCGCTTCCCGGTGCTGCTCACCATCGCCGGCTTCCCCGGCACCACCCTGCACCTGGTGAAGGAGCTGCCCGTCCCGCAGACCGCCTGGGAGCTGCAGAAGGCCGGCAAGATGGCGCCGGCGATCATCGTGATGGTCCGCCCGACCGTCGCCCCGCCGCGCAACACCGAGTGCGTGGACGTCCCCGGCGGCCCGCGCACCGAGTCCTGGTTCGCCAAGGACGTGCCCGAGGCGCTGCGCGCGACCTACCGGGTCAGCCGGTCACCGTCGTCCTGGGGCGTGCTCGGCTACTCCGCCGGCGGCAGCTGCGCGATGCGGCTGGCGATGCGCTTCCCGGACGTCTTCGGCAGCGCGACGGGCATGCACGGGGAGTTCAAGGTGGTCGAGGACCAGTTCACCGGCGGCAGCCTCTTCGGCGGCGACAAGTCGCTGGCCGAGCAGAGCGACCTCGCCTGGCGGCTGCAGAACCTCCCGGCGCCGAACCTCTCGCTGCTGGTGATCAGCACCCGCACCGAGACCGACTACCCGGAGACGGTGAAGTTCGTCGAGCTGGCCCAGCAGGTGGCCGCGGCCAGTCCGCAGTTCAAGGTCGACTCGATGTACCTGGACGACGGGGGCCACAATTTCGACAGCTGGATCCGGGAGCTGCCCGCCGCCCTGGAGTGGATGAGCGCCCGGCTCACCTGGACGTGACCGCCCGCCCGGGCCGGCCGACGCGCCGCCGGGCGGGTGATTACCGGCCGGTCGGACGGCCCGGCCGGCGCCCCGCGGGAACGTATCGCGACCGCCCGGCCGACCGGCCGGTGCCGTCCCGATCCGGGCAGGAGGCCCCATGCTCAGCACCCGATCGCTCTTCAACGAGATCTACCGGAACGACGAGGCGTACCAGCTGTTCTGCAGCATCGCGGCCGGGGGCGAGGACCAGGGCGGCTGGGAGAACGAGCGGATCACCGCACTGACCCGGGACCCGGTCCTCGCCCCCAAGATCGCCCGGCACGGCGCCGACGAGCGCAAGCACGGCCGGATCTTCACCCAGCTGCTGAACAAGCGCGGCCTGCCCAAGGTGGACGTCCCCGCCGAGGCCGACTACTGCATGCTGCTGGAGCGCCAGGGCGTCGGCCTCTCGCACGAACGGCTGAACAGCGACGTGCCGCTGGCCGACCGGGAGATCATCACCTACCTCGCGCACAGCCGGGTCACCGAGCAGCGCGCCGCCGAGCAGATGCGCCAGCTGGCCAGGGTCTACGGCGACAACCCCGACCTCGGCCGGGCGATGCGGATGATCTCCGCCGACGAGGACAACCACCTCGCGTACTGCCACGAGGAGCTGCTGCGGCTCACGGCCGAGGGGCACGGCCCGTACATCCGGCACACCCTGGAGACCAGCGCCCGCGGCGAGATCCGCACCCACCGGGACGTCGGCCTCGCGGTGACGTCCCGGATGGCGGAGATCCTCCGGTGGCCGCGCTGGCAGCTGGCCGTGGTGACGGCCGGCGTCCACGCGCTCTACCTGTACGACCGCGCGTTCGGCTGGCGGCGGATGGTGCGGCTGCGGATGCCGGAGCGCCGCAACGCCCTGGGCACCCCGGCGCCGCCGCACGCCGAGCGCGGGACCGTCTGAGCCCGGGGCCGGCCGGGCCAGGGGCCGCCGGCCGGAGCCGTCAGCGCCCGATGATGAGGCTCATCGCCTCGGCCCGGGTGGCCGGGTCGCGGAGCTGGCCGCGGACGCAGGAGGTGATGGTCTTGGCGCCGGGCTTGCGGATGCCGCGCATCGACATGCACATGTGCTCGCACTCGACGACCACGATCGCCCCGCGGGGTTCGAGGATCCGCATCAGCGCGTCCGCGACCTGGCTGGTGAGCCGCTCCTGCACCTGCGGGCGGCGGGCGTAGACGTCCACCAGCCGGGCCAGCTTGGACAGGCCGGTGATCTTGCCGGTGGTGGACGGGATGTACCCGACGTGCGCGACGCCCCGGAACGGCACCAGGTGGTGCTCGCAGACCGACGTCAGCTCGATGTCCTTGACCAGCACCATCTCGTCGTGGCCGAGGTCGAAGGTGGTGGTCAGGACGTCCTCGGGCTCCTGCCAGAGGCCGGCGAATATCTCCTTGTAGGCCCGCGCCACCCGGGCCGGCGTCTCCAGCAGCCCCTCGCGGTCCGGGTCCTCGCCGACGGCGAGCAGCAGCTCGCGGATGGCGTTCTCGGCCCGCTTCTGGTCGAAGGTCCCGACGGCGGGCGGACCGTCGAGCGTCACCGGGTCGGTCATGCGGGCCTCGCTAACTAGTGAAACGACTTGGCTGAACAGCACGGATGCCGCGCCTCCAGGGTACAAACCCCGGTGACGCGGCATCCATTCCGTCCTGTGCGGTGCCGGATCAGCCCTCCGTGGGGGGCTCCGCCGGCAGCGGCGGGAGCTTCACCACGTCGACCGGGGCGGCCTCGGTGGCGGAGGCGCCGTTGGTGAGCGCCAGCTCCTTGGGCGACTGCACCGGCGGCCTGGTGGACGGCGTCCGGCGGGCGGAACCCGTCCAGGCCGGCCGGGCCGGGCGCTTGACGATCGGGGCGAAGATCTCGGCGATCTGCTCCTTGTTGAGGGTCTCCTTCTCCAGGAGCTCCAGGACCAGGTTGTCGAGCACGTCGCGGTTCTCGACCAGGATCTCCCAGGCCTCGTTGTGCGCGTTCTCGATGAGCTTCTTGACCTCTTCGTCGACCAGCCCGGCGACCTCTTCCGAGTAGTCGCGCTGGTGACCCATCTCACGGCCCAGGAACGGCTCCGAGTTGTCGGTGCCGAACTTGATCGCGCCGAGCCGCTCGGTCATGCCGTACTGGGTGACCATGGCCCGCGCGGTCGCGGTGGCCTTCTCGATGTCGTTCGAGGCGCCGGTGGTCGGGTCGTGGAAGACCAGCTCCTCCGCCGCGCGGCCGCCCAGCATGTAGGCCAGCTGGTCGAGCATCTCGTTGCGGGTGGTGGAGTACTTGTCCTCGTCCGGCAGCACCATGGTGTAGCCGAGGGCCCGGCCGCGGGACAGGATGGTGATCTTGTGCACCGGGTCGGCGTTCGGGGAAGCCGCCGCGACCAGGGCGTGACCGCCCTCGTGGTACGCGGTGATCTTCTTCTCCTTGTCGGACATGATCCGCGTGCGCTTCTGCGGACCGGCCACGACGCGGTCGATCGCCTCGTCCAGGATGCCGTTGTCGATCAGCTTCTTGTCCGAGCGGGCGGTCAGCAGAGCGGCCTCGTTGAGGACGTTCGACAGGTCCGCGCCGGTGAAGCCGGGGGTGCGCTTGGCGACGGCCGAGAGGTCGACGTCGGGCGCGATCGGCTTGCCCTTCTGGTGCACCTTGAGGATGTCCAGCCGGCCCTGGAGGTCGGGGCGCTCCACCGCGATCTGGCGGTCGAAGCGGCCCGGGCGCAGCAGCGCCGGGTCCAGGATGTCGGGGCGGTTGGTCGCGGCGATCAGGATCACGCCGCCCTTGACGTCGAAGCCGTCCATCTCGACCAGCAGCTGGTTGAGGGTCTGCTCGCGCTCGTCGTGGCCGCCGCCGAGACCCGCACCGCGGTGCCGGCCGACGGCGTCGATCTCGTCGACGAAGACGATCGCCGGGGCGTTCGCCTTGGCCTGCTCGAAGAGGTCGCGGACCCGGCTGGCGCCGACACCCACGAACATCTCGACGAAGTCCGAGCCGGAGATCGAGTAGAACGGCACCCCGGCCTCGCCCGCGACGGCACGCGCCAGCAGGGTCTTACCGGTACCGGGCGGGCCGTACAGCAGCACGCCCTTGGGGATCTTGGCGCCGACGGCCTGGAACTTGGCCGGCTCCTGCAGGAACTCCTTGATCTCGTGGAGCTCCTCGACGGCCTCGTCCGCACCGGCGACGTCCGCGAAGGTGGTCTTCGGGGTGTCCTTGGTGAGCAGCTTGGCCTTGGACTTGCCGAACTGCATGACGCGCGAGCCGCCGCCCTGCATCTGGTTCATCAGGAACAGGAAGACCAGAACGATGATCACGATGGGCAGCATCGACAGCAGCAGGCTGACGAAGGTGCTCTGCTTCTCCGGGCTGATGGTGTAGCCGTCGGAAAGCGTGTTCTGGTCGTTGTCGTTGATCTGGGCCTGCAGCCGGTCGGCGATCGCGACACCCTGGTCGCCGATGTACGAGGCCTGGAACTTGCTGCCGGACGGGGGCTTGCCCGTGCCGGCGTCGGACAGCTTGGCGCCGTCCTTCAGCTGGATCTTGATCGTGTTCGAGTCACCGGTGGTGATCTGCGCCGACTTGACCTGCTTGGCGTCGATCGCTGCGACGACCTGCCCGGTGTCCACCGTCTTGTAGCCGTTCGAGTCCGAAACGACCTGCATCAGCACGATGACGGCGAGGACGGCCAGCACGATCCACATGATCGGCGCACGGAAGTATCGCTTGACGTCCATCCATGCGGGGCGTTGCCGCCCCGTCCCTCCTGCCACTCAACGGCGCCGTGGGCCCGTGGGGCCGCCGGCGCATCCGGTCTGTGCTCATGTGAAGAGCGGTTTTATTGGACCGTACCGCAGTCGGACCCGCCGGTGGCGGGACGCAGCGACACGAGTACTTCTATTTCCCCCCGGAACAACGGGCGGGAACGGCGTACTGTTCCCGCCCGTAGCCCGAACGGGCCCCGGTCCTTCTCAGCCGCCGTAGACGTGCGGGGCGAGGGTGCCGATGAAGGGGAGGTTGCGCAGCTTCTCCGCGTAGTCGAGGCCGTAGCCGACCACGAACTCGTTGGGGATGTCGAAGCCGACGTACTTGACGTCGATCTCGACCTTGGCCGCGTCCGGCTTGCGCAGCAGGGTGCAGACCTCCAGCGAGGCCGGGCCGCGCGAGCCCAGGTTGCCGAGCAGCCAGGACAGGGTCAGACCCGAGTCGATGATGTCCTCGACGATCAGGACGTCCCGGCCGGCGATGTCGGTGTCGAGGTCCTTGAGGATCCGCACCACACCGGAGGACTTGGTACCCATACCGTAGGAGGAGACGGCCATCCAGTCCATGGTCACCTGCGAGTGCAGGGCACGGGCGAGGTCGGCCATGACCATCACGGCCCCCTTGAGGACGCCGACGATCAGCAGGTCCTTGCCTGCGTAGTCCCGGTCGATGCGCTCGGCCAGCTCCAGGAGCTTGGCGTCGATCTCGTCCTTGCTGATGAGCACCTTCGCGAGGTCAGCGCCCATGTCGTTCTGGTCCACCGGGGATACGTCCTCAAACGTTCGGGGTCTGGATGGCCGGCGGCCGGTGACCCCGGGGCATGCCCGCCCGTCAGTCGCCCTGCCGCCGAAAGACCAGCGTGCCACACCTGCGGGTGGCTTCGACGCCCCCGGGTAGGTGCAACGGCCCCTGGCCGCGCCAACCGGTGACCAGCAGGTCGATCGTTTCGAGGTGACGCGCGAACAGGTCACCGGCCGGACAGCCCGCCCGCAGCGCGGCCCGGCGCAGCACCCGGCGGCGTACCGCGGGCGGCAGTTCGGCCAGCTTCGCGGCGTCCAGGGTGCCTTCGCCCGTCCGGAGGTCGCGTTCGGCCAGCGCGGCCCACTGGTCCAGCGCATCGGCGTCGTCGCGGAACAGCCGGGCGGTGCGGGCCAGCGCCTCGACCACGCCGCCGCCGAGGTGCTTCTCCAGCACCGGCAGCACCTCGTGGCGCACCCGGGAGCGGGTGTAGGCGGGATCGCAGTTGTGCGGGTCGTCCCAGACCGGGATCGCCTGGGCGGAGCAGGCCTGCCGGGTGGCGGCCCGGTCCAGCTCCAGCAGCGGGCGGCGGTAGCGGCCCTTCTGGGCCGGCATCCCGGCCAGCGAGCGGGCGCCGGAGCCGCGGGCCAGGCCCAGCAGCACCGTCTCGGCCTGGTCGTCGCGGGTGTGGCCGAGCAGGACGGCGACCGCGCCGTACCGCTCGGCGGCCTCGTCCAGGGCCGCGTAGCGGGCGTCCCGGGCCGCGGCCTCGGGTCCGCCGGAGCGGCCGACCTGCACCGGGATCGCCTCGACCGGGTCGAGTCCGAGCGAGCGGAGCCGCTCGGCGACCTGGGCGGCCCGGTCGGCGGAGCCGTCCTGCAGGCCGTGGTCGACGGTGACGGCGCCGACCCGCAGGCCGATCTTGGGGGCCTCGAAGGCGGCGGCGATGGCCAGCGCCATGGAGTCCGCGCCCCCGCTGACCGCGACCAGGACCAGCGGCGAGCCGGGCGCGGCCGGGGTGCGGGGCAGCCCGGAGGGGTGGCGGTGGGCGTTGCCGATCAGGGTGGTCCCGACCGTGGCGCCGACCAGCGGGGCCCCGCTGGGGCGCTCGCGGGGCTCGCGCACGGGCGCGGTGAAGGTGGTGCCGGCCTCGGCGGCGAGGTCGGTGAGCGTGCGGCGAACGGCCAGGCGTATCGCGGCGACAGCGGGGTGTGGGCCCACGGCGGACGGCTCCTTGGCGGAGGGGGACAGGACGGCGGAGGACGCGGCGGGGGGACCGCGCATCTGTGAGCACCGTGTTACCGGGCGCTCACAGATGGTGGCAGAAAGGAGGCGCCCGCTACGCCACCCGCGCCACCGGTACGACCACCGTCCCACGTTCGGGTGAATGCAGAAACGTATCTTCACCCGCCATCTGCACGACTGGACCACTCGTGCGAACGGGTTCGACCGCTGCCGACCGCGGGGCGCGCGACCGGCAGCGGAGCGGGCGGCCCGCTACCGCGCCACCCGGGCGACCCAGGCGGCGGGGTCGTGGATCTCCTCCTTGGTCGGCAGGGTGTTGGGCGAGGTCCAGACCCGGTTGAAGCCGTCCATCCCGACCCGCTCGACCACCCCGCGGACGAAGACCGCGCCGTCCTGGTACTGGCGGAGCTTGGCGTCCATGCCGAGCAGCCGCCGCAGCACCAGGTCCAGCCGGTTGGCGCCGCGGTCCCGGCGCTGCTGGAACTTCTCCCGGATCTCCGCCACGCTCGGCACCACCGCCGGGCCGACGCCGTCCATCACCACGTCCGCGTGGCCCTCCAGCAGCGACATGACGGCCGTCAGCCGGCCCAGGATCTCGCGCTGGGCGGGCGACTGGACGATCTCCAGCAGGCCGGTGGAGGTCTGCGTGCCCTCGCCGCGGCCGCCGACGCCGGGCAGGCCGCCGAGCGAGCCGGCGGCGTCCCGCAGCCGGTCCAGCAGCGCGCCCGGGTCGACGTCCGTCTCGGCCAGGAAGGACTGCACCTCGGACTGGATGTGGTCGCGCAGCCACGGCACCGCGGTGAACTGGGTGCGGTGGGTCTCCTCGTGCAGGCAGACCCAGAGCCGGAAGTCGGCCGGGTCGACGTCCAGCTCCCGCTCGACGTGCACGATGTTCGGGGCCACCAGCAGCAGCCGGCCCGGGCCGGGGCCGTCGGGGCCCAGCCGGGGCTTGTCGAACAGGGCGGCGGGGCTGTCCGGCGCCTCCAGCGAGGGCTCGGCCGGGGCGAAGGTCTCGTACTGGCCGAGCACCTTGGTGGCCAGGAAGGCCAGCAGCGCGCCGACCTCGATGCCGGTGGCCTTCTCCCCCACCGTGCCGAGCACCCCGGCCGTGGCGCTGTTCGCCCGGCGGGCCTGCAGCTTCTCCACCAGCGGCTGGACGACGGTGCGGAAGCCCGCCACGTTCGCCCGCACCCAGCCGGGGCGGTCCACGATCAGCACCGGGGTCGCGGCGGCCTCGGCGAGGCTGCTGGAGCGCATGCCGGTGAACGCCCGGACGTGCTCCTCGGCCTCCAGCGCGTGCCGGCGCAGCTGGGCCACCACGGCGGCCGCCTCGGCGCGGCTCACCTCCGGTCCCGGCCGCACCAGCCTGGTCGCGGTTGCGACCGCGAGATTCCAGTCGACCATGTCGGCACCGCCGCTCGCGCTCGTCATGCCCTCACCGTACGTGGTCCCGCGCACCGGGGGGAGCCACCGGTGCGGACGGCCCGGATCCCGGGCCGTCCGGGCGGGCGCCGGACGGGAACGTTCCGGCGGCCGCGGCCGGCCCGGCGTCAGTGGCAGCCGCAGGCGGCGATCCGGGCGACGATGCGGTCCATGGAGGCCCGGGCGGTGTCGGCGGGGGCGGAGGTCCTGGTCATCACCGCGAAGAAGAGCAGCCGTCCCTCGGTGTCCACGACGGTGCCGGCCAGGGTGTTGACGCCGGTGAGGGTGCCGGTCTTGGCATGGACCAGGCCGGCGGCCTCGGCGGCGCCCGAGCCGGCCCCGTAGCGCTTGCCGAGGGTGCCGGTGAAGCCCGCGACCGGGAGGCCGGTGAGGACCGGGCGCAGTGCCGGGTGCTGGTCGGAGGCGGCCAGGGCGAGCAGGTGGACCAGGACGGCCGGCGAGATCTCGTTGTCGGGGTGCAGGCCGCTGCCGTCGTTGAGGAGCACGCCGGTCATCGGCACGCCGAGCCGGGTGAGTTCCTGCTTCACGGCGGTGGCGGCGCCCTCGAAGCTGGCCGGCTCGTGGGCGGCGATGGCGGCCTGGCGGGCGACCGCCTCGGCGATGGTGTTGTCGGAGGTGGTCAGCAGCCGCTCGACCAGGCGCGCGACGGTCGGCGATTCCACCCGGCCGAGGACGGGCGCACCGGCGGCGGCCGGGGCGGTGGCCTGCTTCGCCTTGCCCGCGACGGTGATGCCCTGGGCCTTCAGCAGCCCGGCGAAGGCCTCGGCGGCCGCCCCGGCCGGGTCGGCGACGCGGTGGGGCGCGTCCTCCCTGCTCCTCGGGTCGGCCTTGCCCTCGTCGACCATCAGCGGGACGACCAGCGGGATGTTGAGGGCGTCGTAGTTCTTGTGCTGCGGGTTGCCGGAGTACATCGAGAGGTCGTAGTCGAGCGTGACCGTGGTGGTGCCGGCGGCCTTGAGCGCGGCGGCGGTCTGCCGGGCCAGCGCGTCCAGCGAGGCGGGGGCGGTGTCGGCGTCGGCGGGCAGACCGCCGATCTGCACCTGGTCGGCGGGCAGCGCGGTGAGCGTGGGGTCGCCGCCACCCACGAGGGTGATCTCGCCCGGGTTCGCGCCCTTGACGACCCGGGTGGCCAACCGGGTGTCGCCGGGGATCAGCGAGAGGGCGGCGACCGAGGTCGCCAGCTTGGTGGTGGAGGCGGGCGTGGCCGGGGTGTTCTCCCCCGAGCCGTACAGGAGCCGGCCGTCGGCGGCGTCCGCGACGGCCAAGGTGACGGTGCCCAGGTTCTTGTCGCCCAGGGCGGCGGCGAGCGCCTGCTGGAGCCCCTGCGCGGTCGGCACCCCGGCGGCCGGGGCGGCCCCGGCGGAGACCAGCACCGCGGCGGCGGGGGCCGGGCGGGCCCCGGCACCGCCGCCCCCGGCGCACCGGCCGGGGC